>JBKHIW010000087.1:0-7094 GCA_046538465.1 Desulfobacteraceae bacterium
CTAGAGCATTTCCAGGGCGCAAGCCATGGAAACCCCTCCTCCACCGCACAAGGTAGCAAGCCCCAGGCCCTTGCCTCTTTTGCGCATCGCATGGATCAAGGTCACCATTATTCTCACTCCGGTGCAGCCCACCGGATGGCCGAGCCCTATGCCCGATCCGTTCACATTGGTTCTCTCCCTGTCGAGGCCGAGATCCCTTTCGCACCCGATGTACTGGGCGGCAAAGGCCTCGTTTAACTCAACCAACTCGAAGTCCTCCACCTTCAAGCCGGACCTCTCGAGCAAATCTCTTACAGCAGGCACAGGGCTCAGACCCATCACAGAGGGGTGACACGCCCCCCGGCCCACGGCCCTGATCCTGGCCAGGGGCTGGATCCCCAGCTCTGTCGCCTTTTCAGCAGACATCACCACCACGCCGGCCGATCCATCATTGATACCCGAGGAGTTGCCCGCGGTGACCTTGCCGATTCCGGGGACAAAGGCCGGGGGGAGCCTCCGCAGATCCTCCATGGTCAGTCCGGGCCTGAAGTGCTCGTCCCTGTCAAATATCAAGGGATCTTTTTTCTTTCTGGGTATTTTAACTGGTATTATTTCTTCCTTAAAATCACCTTCATGGGTAGCTCTCTCTGCATTATTATGGCTTCGCAAAGCCACCTCATCCATTTCTTCCCTACTGATACCATGAAGCTGGGCCACAAACTCCGCTGTATGTCCCATTATATAAGGCTTCCCCTTGAAAAACTCCAGGGGCTCCCCTTCCTTAACAGGACCTTCCTCAGGGTGCGGGAGGAGGTGGGAGCCGCAGTGGAGGGCATGGATCATAGTGTCCACGAATGTCTGATCCTGGAGCCTGCATCCCCAACGGGCGCCCGGCACCGAGTAGGGAACCCCGGACATATGCTCGGTCCCCCCCGCCAGTATGACATCTGCAAGTCCGGACTGGATCATGGCCATCCCCGAGATCACCCCCTCCATGGCCGAGGTACACACCCGGTTGATGGTGACCGCGGTTACATCGTCCGGGAAGCCGGCCATGAGCCAGCCCACCCGAGCTACATTCAAGGCGTCGGCCGGCTCCAGACAGCAGCCGTACCTTACGTCGTCGACTTGATCGGGGGCTACACCCGCCCTTGACAGGGCTTCTCTCATGGTCACAGCGGCCAGCTCAGCCGCGTTGACATCTCTAAGCGAACCGCCGAAGGCCCCTATGGGCGTACGGCATGCAGATGCAATCACCACTTCCTTCATGTCTTGACCTCGCTTCCCTTCCGTCAGTCCATACCGCACACCGGGAAAAACCCGGGGCGAGAAAAAAATGAACCGCTGTTCATTTTCTACAATTATATAAGATGAAGCAAGGCCTCATGTAAAGTGAAAAGGGGTCAAGCCGACCCAGCAAGCCTTTTGTCGACCCGTCGCTTGTACACCCTCAGGGGCATTATGAGGCCGAAGAAGGGGATCATGTACATCGCCGCCAGGGTAGGTTCGAGTGGGGAGAAGAACTTGGCGGCAAAAACCACGACCAGGATGTTGTTCATGTTGCCGATACTGACAGCCGCAGCCAGGCGGTCCTCCAGCGGCCTGCGCCAGAAAAAAACGAGCCCGCTGAGGATATACACCAGACCGAGGACTAATGCTACGCCCGTAGCTGCAAGAATGGTCCCCGGCCTCTGATGGAAAAAATCCGAGTATTTGGAAAATACCGCCAGGTTGATTATGGCGAAGACGGCCAAAGAGATGGGAAACCGTTTTTTATCCACGGCTGAAAGCAGACCGGGGGCCAAGCGCCTCAACACCTCCACCAAAAACATAGGCACAAATATGACCAGGGCAAGCATCCTGATCATCTCCCCCAGGGGGATCGCCACCGACCGGCCGGCCAGGATTCCGACCAGCAAGGGCAAAGTAAACGGTACCAAGGGGGATGTAACCACGACCATCACCAGCACTAATGCGCTGTTCGCCCCCACCAAGCCTGAGATAAAAGGCGCTACCACCCCGGTGGAAATCCCGGTGAGCAGGAGGGCGGCAACCGCGTAGTCGGGGAACACCACCCGGGCCCCGTAGAAGACTCCCACCGGCAGGATGACCACCTTGAGCGCGGCCA
Source organism: Desulfobacteraceae bacterium (assembly GCA_046538465.1). Taxonomy (GTDB): domain Bacteria; phylum Desulfobacterota; class DSM-4660; order Desulfatiglandales; family HGW-15; genus CAZYJR01. Next base: position 2,108 of record JBKHIW010000087.1, read on the forward strand.
AGAGAGTTATAGGACCCCAGCCGCCGCGCAAGGCCTCCCATATTGCGGTTATCCGAATGGGCACGAGGCTGGTAAATAGGAGAAGCATCATTAGGTACAACGGGTAAGGCTGGAAAAGGGCGCCGAAATTCGGCGCCAGGATCCCCGCCGCCATTGATGAAAAAAGCACCAGGAGTAGAAACAAGTCGTTCAGTCTAATCATCGCAGAGTGCTCTCCGGTTTCCCTTACTTTGAGCCGGCTGTTGACTCGGCCAGGAGATAGACGTCCGGGGGAAGCCTGGCGAATGTCACCGCCCCCGGGCATGGAGCCACCAGCTTCTTGGGAAAGCCGGCCCCCAACACATGGAAAAGCTCCAGGCAGCAGGAACAAAGAAGCGCGCTCTTGGCTATGGAGTAAGGTGTCACGGCTACCTCACCGTGCCTTACATACAGCCGGGGTTTTATGAAATTGGCATGGTTGGCGGTATGGATACGGTGAAGGGTCTCATAGGCAGGTATCTCGGGATCCAACCTCCTCGCCCACCTCATCTGAATGCGGCGCTCAGTCTCCTTTGGCCTGGACCACTCAAGCGGGATGCGCGGGGCCAGCTCAGGATCAGAGGCCATCTCTTCGATCTCCTCCGGTGTCGCATACCTGGGCGGGGTGAAGTCCGACAGGGTTATAGTACCCGCCTTCCACTCATCGTAACCCTCAATATCAAAAGAGCTGACTATCAGATAGAGGCCGTTCTTGTCCGAGGCCCTGTACCAGCCGCCCTGCCGGCTGCAGGTATCGCTCCAAACCTCCGGGGCCACGCTGGAGATCTTGTTGATCTCATCGAGCGGAGTGCAAACCACGCCCTTGGCGGTGCGCATCTTTATCCCCTGCAGATTCATGTCTTCCCGTAAGGACTGCTCCCTTTCCATGGTCAACCAGTAGATATGCTTGATATAAGGCCCTCTCGCCTTCATTTTGAACCTCCTTCACTTGCCGGGATGAGCGTCCCTTTATCACATTTTGACCCTTGTTTTACATACCAAATCCCTCCGGCCGACAGAGATCACCGCCCAAAAACAGATTTGATTTTTGGTTTCAGTTTTGTATCCTGCCTGACATAACTTGAGATCATCTGCTGAGACATAACGAAGAAGTTAGGAGAAGTATTTGTTCTTCCGCCTCAAAACCACAGAAGAAATAATCAGGATCATTGGAGGCCTCCAGGTCCTGGACCAGGAGACGGTCCCGCTGAAAGACGCATACGGAAGGATCCTTTCGAGAGACGTCGAGGCCCCGGAGGATTTGCCCGGGTTTCGCCGTTCCTCCATGGACGGTTTCGCAGTAAGGGCCAGGGATACCTTTGGGGCCTCCGAGAGCCTGCCTGCGCTCCTGGAAATCGCCGGGGAGGTGCCCATGGGCCGAGCTCCAGACGTCGAAGTGGGCCCCGGGCAGGCGGCTCGAATCGCCACCGGTGGAATGCTGCCCGAGGGTGCCGACGCCGTGGTGATGGTGGAGTACTGCCACAAACTGGACGAACGGACCGTCGAGGTGGCAAGAGCGGCCTCGCCGCTTGAAAACGTCATCCAACCGAACGACGACGTTCGGAGCGGCGAGAAGATCCTCGCCCAAGGGGCGTTCCTAAGGCCGCAGGACGTGGGCATCTTGCCGGGACTCGGATTGACCCGTGTGAAAGTGGTCAGGCGGCCACGAGTGGCCGTACTGTCGACCGGAGACGAAGTGGTCCCGGTAGACAGCGTCCCCGGTCCCGGACGAGTACGGGATGTCAACAGCCATACCTTGGCCGCCTTCTGCCGGGCCCTCGGCGCGGTTCCCGTTTCCCTGGGCCTGGTCCCTGACCGATTCGAGAGCTTGAGGGAGAAAGTCGAAGCCGGCCTACAACAGGCCGATTCGGTGTGGATCTCCGGTGGCAGCTCGGTGGGGACCAAAGACATGACGATCCGGGTGATGGAATCCTTCCAGGGGATGGAAATACTTGCCCACGGGGTATCCATAAGTCCAGGGAAGCCCACCATCCTTGCGCAGTTGGCGGGGAAAAGCGTCTGGGGCATTCCCGGTCACGCCGCGTCCGCTCTGGTTGTCGCAGAGGTCCTTCTCTCCCCGTTTATTCGACGATTGGCCGGCGAGCGCCATTGGCCCGCGCCGGGTCCGAGTCCGCTGCAGGCGGAACTGTCGCGAAATATCGAATCGGCTCAAGGAAGGGACGATTTCATCCGGGTAAGACTGGCAAACACAGGCGGGCGGCTGATTGCAGAGCCCTTGTTCGGCAAATCAGGACTCATCTCCCCGCTGGTGGAGGCCGACGGCCTTGTGCGGGTGGACCGATTCACAGAAGGGCTCTACCAGGGCGAAATAGTGGATGTGATTCCGTTTCATTTTATAGGCGCCGTGCGCTCGCCCGTTCGAGAAGGGCCTGAAGGAGGTCTGGTTTGAAAAGAAAGGTCTATCTTGCCATGAAGCCCCTGCAGGAGGCCCGAAGCCTATTCCTGGAAAGGTTCGGAAGCATCGGCCGTGGTACCAGCGAGTCGGTTGCAGTGGAAAAGGCGCTCGGCCGGGTGACCTCGGACACGGTCTTTGCCGGGCTTTCCTCGCCCAACTACCATTCCGCGGCAATGGACGGCGTGGCTGTAAGGGCTCAAGAGACTTACGGCATAACCGAACGCCGGCCCCGGACCCTGGAGATCGGGAAAGAGGCTCTTTGGATCAATACAGGCCAGCTTCTCCCCCCGGGCTTTGACGCGGTGATCATGGTGGAAAAGCTTCACCAGGTGGACGACCACCACGTGGAAATCCGCTCCCCCGCCCATCCATGGCAAAACATCCGCAAGGTGGGAGAAGACATTGTGGCCAGCCAGCTCCTTCTTCCTAGAAACCACCGAATCCGACCCGCTGATATGGGTGCAATGATCTCCGCCGGGGTCTTTTCAGTGCCGGTGTGGAAAAGGCCTCTGGTGGCCATACTTCCCACAGGTTCGGAGCTGGTCTCTCACCGGGGTCTGGATAAGCCGCCGGATCTCGCTCCGGGCAGCATACTGGAACACAACTCCGTGATCCTTGCGGCCATGGTGGAAGAATGCGGTGCACTGCCCCGGGTTCATGAAATCATTCCGGACGAGGAGCAAATTATACGCAGGGCCCTGGAAGAGGTGTTGGACTCAGGGGTGGATGTAGTGCTGATAAACGCCGGCTCCTCCGCCGGCAGCAGGGATTATACGGCAAAGGTAATAGACGGGCTCGGAGAAATCCTGGTACACGGAGTGGCCATGATGCCGGGGAAGCCCACCATACTCGGGGAAATTCAAGGGATCCCCGTGGTGGGAAACCCAGGATATACGGTCTCGTCCGTACTCTCTTTCGAGCAATTCGTTCGTCCGCTCCTCCTGGCCTTACAGGGCCTCCCTGAGCCCAGGCCTCATACCACCCGGGTCCTGCCTTCCAGGGACATACCCTCAAAGGCGGGCATAGAGGAGTTTGTCAGAGTCAACATAGGAAGGATAGGAGAGCGCTGTGTGGCCACTCCTCTTCCCAGGGCCGCAGGCTCCATTACCTCCCTGACCCGCGCCGAGGGCATTCTGAGGATTCCTGCACTCTCTGAGGGAGTGGGCCGGGAAGAGGAAGTCGAGGCCGAGCTCCTGGTAGACGAACAGGACCTGGATAAGACCATCGTTATCATAGGAAGCCACGACATCACCCTGGACCTCCTCGCCGACGAAATCAGGGAGAGGGGCGGCGACCTCCGCGTGTCCTCCGCGAACGTGGGAAGCCTCGGCGGTCTTATGGCGATCAAGAAAGGGAACTGCCATGCAGCCGGCACTCACTTGCTGGATCCCGAGACAGGAGACTACAATATAAAGTATATAAAAAAGTATCTCCAGGGGATCCCTATCACCCTCTTCCACCTGGTGGAAAGGGAGCAGGGGCTGATGGTTCAAAAGGGCAATCCAAAGGGAATCCGGGGTCTGGAAGACCTGGCGGGAGGCGAGATCGCCTTTGTAAACAGGCAGGCCGGTTCAGGGACCCGTGTGCTATTGGACCACCGGCTGGCGCTCGCCGGGTTGGATCCGAACCGGATCAGGGGCTATGGCCACGAGGAGTTCACCCATATGGCGGTGGCCGTGGACGTCCTTTCCGGTGCAGCCGACTGCGGCATGGGTATACTCGCCGCGGCCAAGGCCCTGGACCTCGACTTCATTCCGGTGGTCAGAGAGCAATACGAGCTCGCAATCCCCACAGGCGGGCTGGACGACCCCAAGCTTCAGTTAATGCTGGAGACCATTCGTTCCGAGGGATTCCGCAGGCGGGTCAAGGCCTTGGGGGGTTACGACCCTTCCAAGAGCGGGGAGGTCCGAACCGAGATCTCTTGACCCCCGGTGTAACGTTCCAGGCCGGTCAAGGAGGTTGAAGATGAACAACCTAAAGCTTCGTTCAAGGCAGTGGATAGTCAATGAAAAGGGCCAAATGGTCATGGGAGAGGGTAGGATGAGGATCTTGAAGACCATCGACCGGACCGGCTCGATTAACAAGACCGCAAAACTCTTAAGGATGTCCTACAAGGCGGTCTGGAGCAAGATCAAGGCCACAGAGAGCCACCTGAATTTCCGTCTGGTACAGGCCGACGGCAGGCGAGGCTCCCGGGTGACTGAGGCAGGGAAGGACCTGCTGCAAAAGTATACACTTTTAAAGGAACAATGCGTCGAGGCGGATGACCAGATATTCAGAGAGATATTCCAACAGCCTTGATCAAGGGGCCCATCCCCCTGTGGTCTCGGTGGCCGGCTTTTCCGGAGCGGGCAAAACCAGACTGATTGCACAGCTCATACCGGTACTGCGCTCGCTGGGCCTATCAGTGGGGACGATCAAGCATCATCGACACAGCTTTGACATGGACACCCCGGGGAAGGACTCATGGGTTCACCGAAAGGCCGGGGCGGCCGGAACGGTCCTCTCCTCCCCCACGGCCATCGGCCTGATCCGGAATGTTGAGCACGACCA
>JBKHIW010000088.1:0-7093 GCA_046538465.1 Desulfobacteraceae bacterium
GTTACGAGGTTCCCAGCGGCGGTGGAGCGGGTTTTTGCGAGACCGTCAACCTTGAAAACAGGCCTCCAACCCCTTATTCCCAAGCCGCATTTGTGGTATATTTTTAAGGGTGCATGGATTAGTCGTCCTGGAAGTTCTCTTTTCCTGGGCCTTACCGAGAACTCAAGCAAAGGCGGTGCTCGGTAGGAGATGAACCCCCTTGCCATCCCCGAACTCCTGGCCCTGATTCTGAACGGTACGATCGCCGTTTTTGTGTATGCCGACAACCCGGGCTCGATCAACCACCGGCTTTTCTCCCTTCTTGTCTTGTGCTTCGCAGTATGGAACCTCGGGGAATGCATATTTTTAAATACGAGTGATCCCTGGCTGGTTTATTTTGGCACTAGAATCGGCCTTTTTGGATTGTTTATGGCCCCAGTCTGTTTTCTTCATTTCTCCGCCCGGTTTCCCAGGGCAAGGGGCGGGGAAAAAGTCCCCCGGTGGTTCCTGCCCTTCATGTATCTGATCCCCGCCGGTCTGCTGGCAGGGTGGCATATCTTTCTTTATCAGATTGATGTCGGGCGCTTTCTTGAGTTTAAAAGCCTGTTCGGCTATGCCGCTGATTGCTCGCTCAAGCTCGGATACGGCCTGCCCTTTTGGGTGCTTTCCGCGGTCAGCCTTTGTTACATAGGCTGGGGTATAAGAAACCTCCGCGTCGCTGTTTCGCATTCCGTGACTCTCCACGAACAGCTGCAGATCAAATATCTTATATTCGGTGCACTGCTGATGATAGGGGCGGGGGTCCTGTTCCATCTTCTCAATTTCTTCCTCGGTCTCGGCTACCCGCTCCTTTACTCGGCCGGGTTTTTCTCCATATTGATGAGCCTCTTTTTTGCGGTAGCCATAGTCAAGTACAGGCTGCTGGACATTCACCTGATCATTCGGCGAGGGATCATTTACTCTGTGCTCTCGGGCATGGTGGTTGTGGCGTATTTTTTTCTGGTACGGCACCTGGGAGAGGCGGTGCTCGAGGCCAGCGACAGGCAGGAGTCTCTTCTGTTGGAGAGTGCCGTGGTGGTTTTTCTGATTTTCCTCTTCCGCCCGTTGGAGAGGAGAGTGGAACACTTTATTGACCGAGTGCTCTACCCGGGATCATACAGGCTCAGGGCCAGGTTTTCCCGCTTTGCCAGAGAGCTCTTGGGCTACGTGAAGCTGGAGGATCTGATAGAGGCGGGGTTTGAATTTATTGAAGAATCCCTGGCACCCGAAAGACTCGCCTTTTTCATCCAAGATGCTCAAGGTGAAGGCTACTCGGCGGCCAAATTCAAGGGGGCCTCGCCTCAGCCCAAGCTGTCCAAGGAGGATCCGTTGGTGAGGAGGATGGTGGAAGAGAAGAGGTCTATAGAGCTGGAGCCCTACCCTTTTTCGTCTCCCCATCCCCTCTCAGAGGCGGGCTTCAGGTGGGCCGTGCCATTGATCTCGGACCGGCTGGTGGGCTGGATCGCCTTCAGCCTGCCGGAGCGCCCTCAGTCGGTCACTACTGAAGTAGTGGAGCTCCTGGAAGGCATGGCAGGCCAGTTGTCGCTGGCCATCTCGCGGGTGAACCTGTTCGAGACTCTTCGGAGCAGGGAGAGAGAGGTGATGCAGGCCGAGAAGATGGCTACCCTGGGGGGGATAGCCGCCGGCCTGATCCACGAGATCAAGAACCCTCTGGGCGTGATTTCTGCGGCTGCGCAGAACCTGAAAGAGCTGGGCTCCGACTCGGGGCACCGCAGTGAGCTTGCAGACTACATAGTGGAGGAGGCTCAGCGAATATCGAATCTGTTGAACCACTTTTTGCATTTCGCCAAGCCGCGCCCCCCTCAGATACAAAGATGCAACCTGAATTCCATCCTACACGACATACTTGCCTTGATGGAGCCCGACTTGAGGCAGCGCGGTGTGGTGGTGGAAAAGGACTTGGACCCTGACGGGCTGCTGATGGGAGCCGACCCCCAGCAGGTGGAGCAGGCCGTCTTGAATTTGATCCTCAATGCGGCCGACGCAATGCCGCAAGGCGGTAAAATAAGGATATCAGCTGGGTCGACAGGTGCTAATATATTGCTTTGTATAGAAGACCAAGGCCCCGGCATCCCACCCGAGTTCAGAAAAAAGGTCTTTGAGCCGTTTTTCAGCACCAAGAAGAACGGCACCGGACTGGGGCTCTCAGTGGCCGAGCAGATAGTCAGAAATCACAATGGGGAGATGGAGGCCTATGCCGCATCGGAGGGAGGGGCCGGGTTCAGGCTGGTTTTCCCCGTGTACGGGGACAACAGCCGGACGCAGCCAGAGACCGGGGAGGGGGAAAGTGCATACCATCCTGGTGGTGGATGATGAAGAAAAGATGCTCAGGGTCTTGGAGATAGGCCTGGGGTCGGAGTTTAATGTCTTGAAGGCCGCCGGGGGCAAGGAGGCCGTGGGGATATTGGCCGAGGCTCCCGTAGACCTGGTGTTGGCCGACCTCAAGATGCCGGACTTGGATGGATTGGAGCTCCTCGGCAGAATTCGTGCCGAACACCCCTTCATCCCTTATATTATTATGACGGCATACGGCACCGTGGAGACCGCGGTGGAGGCGATGAAAAAGGGCGCGTACGATTACGTTCTCAAGCCCATCCGTATGGAGGAGCTCCGTTTGATCCTCAGAAACGCCTTGTCACACTATGACCTTCAAAGACAGGTGGAACATTTGAAGGAGGAGCTCAAGGCCAAAGACGCTTTTTCCCATCTGATCACGGCAAACAGGGATCTTCAGAAGACCCTGGAGCTCGCCCGCAGCATAGCACACAGCCGCATACCGGTGTTGATACATGGAGAGAGCGGGACCGGAAAGGAACTCCTGGCAAGGGCGATACACGAGGCGAGCGGTCGGGCACAACAGCCGTTTATCGCCCTTAATTGCGCCGCTATACCGGCCCCTCTTATGGAGAGCGAGCTCTTCGGCCACCAGAAAGGAGCCTTTACCGGAGCCCACAGCAGTATGCCCGGAAAGCTGGAATTGGCCCACCGAGGGAGCCTTTTTCTGGACGAGGTCGGCGAACTGGCGAAGGAGATCCAGCCCAAACTCCTGAGGGCACTGGAACAGCAGCGGTTCATGCGTTTGGGAGGAAGCGGGTATACATCCGTGGACATCAGGCTTATTTCGGCCACCAACAAGGACTTGCGGCTGTCCCTTTCCATGGGGGACTTCAGGGACGACCTTTACTATCGTATAAATGGGATAACCCTGTTTATCCCACCGCTCAGAGAAAGAAGGGAGGACATCCCTCTTCTCGCGCACCACTTCATCCATAGGCACTCAGATGAGGTGGGCGGCAGGATAAAGGGTGTGAGCCAGGGGTTCCTCGAAGAGCTCCTCGGTTATTCTTGGCCGGGAAACGTCAGAGAGCTGGAAAACGTGGTGTCTTCAGCCATGCACCTCTCCGAGGGACCGGAGCTCCAGGCCGGGGACATTCCCCCGCATATGCTCGAACGGGGTGAGAAGAATGTGCGTGAGTCCGTGCCTGCTACCAAGGAGCAACTCCTGGAGGCAAAGAAGCAGGCCAGGGAGGAGGCTTCCGAATGGCTGGAGAGGAGTTTCATCCAGGCCGCCCTGGCACGTTCCCAAGGGGTGGTGAGCCGCGCGGCACGCTCGGCCGGCATGAACAGACGTCAATTCCAAGGTCTTATGAAAAAACACCGCCTGCGGGCGGAGGATTTCAAAAAGCCGCTGAATAATCATTAGCAGTTGTCGATTCCTGAACTATTCGGACTACTTGCTAGCAGGGCTTGATTTTTTTCTCCTCATTTGGTGCTGGCAAAAACTTAGCAGGCTGATCTCCGCTAAGGTATTTCCCTATAGTCAACATGCTTGTTTAATTAGCTTTTACCCGCCTCTTGTGCGGTTTGCAGGCCTTGGCATGCCCGTTGCTTTATAAAGGAGGACAAAAATACAATCAGCGATGAGCCGAGTTCACCTCTATGGACGCCCAAAGGAAAGGGGGATCATATGAGTTATGCCGGCAAGGTGAAGGAATACAGTGCTGACCAAGCAGTGAAGATGATCGTCAATCTTCTCAGCCGGTCCTCTGAGGACAGATTCATACAGCTTACCCAGCTCGGTGAGACCCTGACCAGCGACCCCGAGGTCAAGTCGGCCATTCAAAAAGTAAGAAGACTTCTTCAGGATCCGGACTCATCGGCCAAGGATCTTTTCAAGAGAGTCCTGGAGTACCTGCCCTATGAGAACAAAAAGCGCCTCTTTTTCACTCTCTTCCACAACGCCTGGTTCAAGGGCGGCAAAATCAGGGACCAGGTGGAAAGGGAGAGGGGTTTCAGACCCCCGTTTATCATGATCTTGAGCCCCACATTGAAGTGTAACCTGAGATGCAAGGGGTGCTACACCCTGGGCTACGGCACCAAGCCGGAGCTCTCCTTTGAGACGGCCGACTCGCTCCTTACCCAGGCCGAGGAATTGGGGATCTTTTTTGTCACCGTCTTGGGGGGCGAACCCCTGGTCTATCCCCATCTCTTTCCATTAATGGAGGCCCATCCTGAGATCTTTTTCCAGGTCTATTCCAATGCAACCCTGCTCGATGACTTTGTAGCCGAGAGGTTCTCCAGGCTGGGCAACGTAGCTATGGTATTGAGTATCGAGGGTTATGAGGAGGAGACCGATTCGTGGCGGGGCAAAGGGGTCTTCAAAAAGATCATGGAGGCTATGGACCACTTAAGGGAACACCGGGTCCTTTTCGGGGCCTCTGCCACGGTGACCCGGCATAATGTGGAGACCATCTGCTCCGAGGAGTGGGTCGACATGTTGATTGAAAAGGGCATAGTGGCCCAGAACTACTTCCTTTATATCCCGGTAAACGGCATGGCCGACTTCTCGTTGATGGTGACGCCCGAGCAGCGGGACCACCTGAGGAGGCAGGTCCTCAAGCTGAGGAATACAAGGCCGATCTTTGTCCTGGACTTCTGGAACGACGGGCCTTATGTCCAAGGATGCATAGCCGGGGGCAGGAGATACTTTCATGTAAACGCCAAGGGGGATGTGGAGCCTTGCGTATACACCCACATCGCCACCGACAACATCCACGAGACCTCTTTGGCAGACGCCTTGGACAGCCCCCTGTTCAGAGACATAAGGAGGAGGCAGCCCCACAACCAGAACCACCTCAGGCCCTGCATGATCATTGACAACCCTCATGTGATGAGGGAAGTGATCCAATGCAACAGGCCCTACTTCACCCATGAAGGGGCGGAGGAGATCTATACTGAAAAGGCCCCGCTCATGGACGAATATGCCAGCCGCTACGGCGAGCTGGCAGAACGCATATGGGCCGAGGAATATACACGAGATGAAGCATCTCATGGCGCGGCTGCGTGCGGCGTCTGATGCAGCGCACCACCGCACAGCCGCTTGGGCTCCTAAGATGAGGCCTTGAAATTGAGAGTCTTTCCGGGGATGTCTATCTCGATAACGTCCCCGTCACGGAGGGAGGCTATGGGGCCTCCTTCCTGGGCCTCAGGGGCCACATGGCCTATGGCCGCCCCCCTGGTCCCGCCTGAAAACCTGCCGTCCGTAACCAGGGCTACTTCTCGGTCCAGGCCCATGCCCGCAAGCGCCGAGGTGGGGGAGAGCATCTCAGGCATGCCCGGCCCCCCTTTGGGCCCTTCGTAGCGGATCACCACCACGTCCCCCGGCGAGATCTTTCCACCGAGGATCGCCTCCAAGGCTTCTTCCTCAGCGTCAAAGATTCTTGCGGGCCCAGAGTGCTTCAGCATCCCCTGGTCCACCGCGGATTTCTTGACCACTGCCCCACCCGGGGCCAGGGTGCCGAAGAGTACGGCCAGCCCGCCATCAGGAGAATAGGGATCGTCCAGGGCCCGGATGACTTCGCGGTCCAGGACCGAGGCCCGTGCCGAGATTTCGGCCAAGCTATCTCCGCCCACTGTGGGAGTATTCATATCCAGCAGCTCGGGCCGCCCGCTCAGCTCTTTTATCACAGCGGGGATCCCCCCGGCCCGGTCCAGGTCCTCCACGTGCCAGGGGCCGGCGGGCGCGATCCTGCAGAGGTTGGGCGTCTTCTCACTTATTTGGTTGAAGAGTTCGAGCTCCAGCTTGATTCCGGCCTCCGCCGCTATGGCAGGGAGATGGAGGACGGTGTTTGTAGAGCTTCCCAGGGCCATCTCCACACATATGGTGTTCTTGAATGCCTGTTCTGTTGCTATTGACCGGGGTCTTACATCCTCCTTCACCAGCACCATGACCCTGGCTCCCGCCTCCTTGGCCAGACGCATCCTGCCTGCGGATACCGCAGGCAGGGTCCCGTTTCCGGGCAAGGCAAGGCCCAGGGCTTCGGCCAGGCAGTTCATTGAATTGGCGGTGAACATACCGGAACAGGATCCAGCACCGGGGCAGGCGACGTCCTCCAGCTCCTCCAGCTCGTCCTCGCTGATTTCCCCCCGCCTCTGCCGCCCCACCGCCTCGAAGACCGTTATGAGATCCACGGCCCGTCCTTGGTAGCAGCCCGCCAGCATGGGTCCGCCGCTGACGTAAAGGGACGGGACGTCCAGGCGGAGCATGGCCATCAGCATGCCCGGGACTATCTTGTCGCAGTTGCCTATCAGCACCATGCCGTCAAAGGGATAGGCCCTGGCCATGATCTCCACACTGTCCGCTATCACATCCCTGGAGGGCAGGGAGTAGCGCATTCCCTGGTGTCCCATGGCGATCCCGTCACAGATCCCAATGGTGTTAAACTCGAGCGGCGTCCCTCCGGCGTCCCTCACCCCGGCCTTGACCGCCTCTCCCACCTCCTTCAGGTGAATGTGGCCCGGAATGAGCTCGCTCGCCGAGTTGGCGATTCCGATTATGGGCCGTTCGATCTCGTCCCTGCTCAGGCCCAAAGCCTTCATCAAGGAACGGTGAGGCGCCCTTGCGGCGCCTGTTTTCATGGCATCCGATTTCATGTCTTTTCACTCCTTTTCCGCTCTTCCCGCTTCAGTAATCCCTTCCCCCGCGTGCGATGGGATAGCGCCTGCCGTATCCGAAGGCCTTGGAGGTCACCTTGAGCCCGGGCGGGGCCTGGCG
>JBKHIW010000089.1:0-6988 GCA_046538465.1 Desulfobacteraceae bacterium
CCGCCCGCTTCCCTGTGTCCGCCCCGGCACGGATACTCTCCCTCGAGCCCCCATTTCGTCTGTCAGCGGCATACCGTTTCAAGGCGCAGACCGCCACCGGCTCGTTGACCTCCCCGCGCCGGCAGACATCCTCGCACGGGCCAGGGCACACCCGTCCGAGCACTCCAGGGAAAGGGACTGTCTCCAGGATTACGGAATAGGCCTCATCCGGCCTTCCCTGAGCGATCAGCCTTATGTACTCCGGCACGTCTACACCGGCAGGGCATGCGGATTTGCAAGGGACTAGGTCTTGCTCCCTCCCGGACGGATGTACGCCCTTGTCCGAAAGCGCCCCTGTCGGGCAAACCTCTACGCAAGCCGTGCAAAACCGGCATCCAGACTCACTCAGACTGGGGGCCAGGGTCCCCACCCTTGCCCATCCCTGCTCGTCCCAGACGAAACCGATCGCCTCGACTCCTCTCAAATCCCGGCATGCGCGTACGCACCGAGTGCAGCCGATACAGAGGTTGAAGTCCCACTCAAACAAGGGGGCGTCTTGGATCACAGGAAGGTCGGTAGGCACCCATCTGGGCGTCGCCTCGGGGATTCCCACATACCGGGCCGCGTCCTGGAGTTCGCATCGGCCGAATCGGTGGCAGCAGCGCTCGTTCTCCGGCACATTCGCCGAGCACTGAACCCTGGAGCAGCCGTCCTGTTGGGCGCAGGTCAAGCATGCATGAGGATGCCCGGTCAAGATAGGGATAAGATTCTCCTGCCGCTTCTTGCGGACTCCGTCGCTCTCGGTCTTCACCACCATGCCCTCAACGACCGGGGTGGAGCACGAGGCGACCGGCTCATCCTTGCCTTCCACCTCCACTACGCAAAGCCCGCATCCCCGGGCCGGTTGATGCGGCTTTTTGTTCTCGATCCTGAGACCGCCCTGATAAACCGCCTCTGCTGAGGGCAAGCCTTCTGCTGGGGGAAGATCCGGGTGATTACGAAGGGCAGGGATATATATTCCAGCGCTTCGCGCCGCCTCAAGGATGGTGGTCCCCCCCGGCACCCGAACCTTTTGCCCGTTGATGGTCAGGGCGATTTCGCTCATGCTTCTCGATCCCCGCTTATAACTTGTCAGGCTCCGCTCCGCCCCCGCCTGCTTTCTAATCCTCATGAAGTCTGAGAATGGCGGCCAGTACCGCGCCCCCCAGTATCAAGCCTCCTACTATAATAATACCTGCACCGAAACTTCCCTTGTCGCCCATAACGCCGATCAGAAATGGGATGACGCCGCCCCCCAGCATGAATGCCGCAGGAACGGTCAGGGAAACCGCCACATTGCGTGTGCTCGGTGGACCCACAGCGGACAAGGCCGCAAAGGCGGGCGGGAAAAATGCAGTCGCCATAAGGGGCTGTACAAAGACCAGCAAGATCAACCAGACTCCCGGAGCAAGACCCATCAAAACAGTGGCCGCGCCGCTCAGGATAAAAACCGCCTTGAGGGTGCGCTTGGGGCCCAGGGCGTCGTTGGCCCAGCCTGCCAGGAAGGCCACCCCCACACTTAGTACGCGGGAGAGGCCCACGATTCCGTTTGCCAAGCTGCGCTCCATGCCGTGTTCCGTTACCAGGTAGAGCGGCAGCATAGTGTAAATGCCCATAGAAGCGCCTATCCCCAAGGCAAACAAAATCATCATTATCCAGAACCCAGGCAGTGCGAAGAGAACCTTAAAGGCCCCGAAGTTAGGGGCTTCCCCAGGGAAATCCCCGCCCCTGCCCAGCCTGGAAAAGACAAAAGAAGCTAGCAGGGTAAGACCGCCGAGGATCATCAAGGCGTTTCGCCATGTAAACCACTGCAGCATGACCTCGGCAAGAAGAGGGGCGCCCACAAAGCTTAGGTTGGGGGCCAGTTCATGGATGGCCATTGCTTTCCCCCAGTGCCGGGAGTTCACCAGGGCGGTAATCGATGCTATCCCGGAAGGCAGGTAGAGACCAGCGGCCATCCCCAAAAGAAGTAGACCAACCCGCATGCTCCAGATCCCCTGGCTGAGGGCCACAAAAAAGAGGGCGAATCCCAGCCAGGCCGCAGAAAGTATAATGGTCCCCCGATGCCGGATGCGGGCCGACACAAATCCGGAAGTAAACAGGGTGATGAAATACCCGGCTGAAATCAAAAGAAAAAGGGAACCCGACTCGCTGTGACTTATGCCGAGGTCCTCTTCAATGGTGGGAAGAAGAGGCGCAGGGATAACCCGTGCCATAAAATTAATAAAGAAAATTGATGTCAAAAGCAGGATAGGGCTAAAATAATCCCAGAATCGATCTATGTTTTGATAGCCCATACGGGATGCGGCATCCTGCATATAGCTTCCTCTGTAGTGGTTGATATCACAAACACCCTCCCCGCACAGGCCTCCGGCGCGTTGAGACGAAACAGGCCTGGCAAGGGGTCCGCCGCCGTTTCAAACTCCTTCAAACTCGGTTCACCTCGAACAATAGACCGGGGATACTCGAAGGTCAACCGGATCAATCACCGGCCAGATGTCAAACTCAACTGAACGCGGCACGCCGGAGGAGTTCGCCCTTTTTCCAATCGCAGAGGCACATCGAGCAGATTCGGGAGATCTTTTCCACAGTCTTTTGGAGGACACCCGGGTGGGGCGGGCGAGGGAATTCGTCTTGGAACGGCCGGTCTCGTCAGATCAGGCGGAGCCGCCCGTAGTCCATGGAAATGATCCGGTCGGCCACCTGCCGCAGCCACTCTATGTGATGGCTGATAACGATCAGGGTGGCCCCCCATCGGTTCCTGGCATCCAGGGCGGCATCCTGAATGAGCTTGGAGCTTTCGCGGTCCACGCTGGCCGTGGGCTCGTCCAGCAGTAGGACCTCGGGCCTGATCACCAACCTGGCGGCCAAGGCCACCCGCTGGGCCTCTCCACCGGAGAGCTCCCGCCAGGAGCGGTGGGCGAAACGCTCCGGGGCAAGACCGACCTGTCGCAGGGCCTTATCCACCCTGCTCAGTATCCCCCGCTCTCCCCTGACCTTCAGCCCGTAGCCCACATTGGCTCGCACTGATCTCTTCAAAAGGTAAGGCTCCTGAGAAAGCATGGTCACCCGTCTGCGCAACTCCAGGCCGACCCGGGACAAGGGAAGCCCCCGGAAGACCACGCTGCCTGCCGCAGGGGCCTCCACAAAAGCCAAGATCCTCATCAATGTGCTCTTGCCCGAGCCGTTGGGGCCTATTACCCCGATAATGGTGCCGGCTTCGATCTCCAGGCGGTCCAGCTCCAGCACGGTGGCACCGGAATATACCTGGCGTACGTTTTCCAGCTTATAGAGGGGTTCGGTCATTGTCCGGTCATCCGTTTCAAACCGGCCATTGCCAGGTTGACCAGAAGGGCTACGGCCATCAGGATCAAGCCCAAAGCGATTCCCATGGCGAACTGCCCCTTGCCCGTTTCCAGGGCGATGGCCGTGGTAATGGTCCGGGTATGCCACTTGATGTTGCCCCCTACCATCATGGAGATGCCCACTTCAGAGACAATTCTGCCGTATGCTGCGGCCGCGGCCAGGGCCAAGGCGAACCGGGCCTCCCATAGAGTGGTCAGCAGCACCTGGCGTCTGTCCGCCCCCAGGGTGATCAAGGTCTGCTTGAGGCGATAGTCAAGGTTTTCCACCGCATTGGCGGTCATGGCCGTCACTATGGGAAGGCCCAGGATGGTCTGGCCGACGGCCATCCCCGGGATGGTGAAAAGGAACCCTAGATGGCCCAACGGACCCCGGTGGGTCATGAAGGCATAACAGAGGAGGCCGATGACCACCGTGGGAAAGGAGAGCAGGGTGTCAACAACCAACCTCACAGGCCGCCGCCCGGGAAAGCGGGCGTAACCCAGCAGGAATCCGAGCGGTGCGCCTATTACCATGCTGGCGGCGACTGAGAGACTCGAGACCAATACAGTCACCCTGACCACTGAGAAGGTCTCCGGATCTCCTTGGAACAGCAGCTCAAAGGCCCGAATCAGGCCGCTCAGAATATAGTCCATGAGTCTAATGCATAAACGGCTTCATCATCCAGGATTACTCGGCATTGGGGGTGAAGAGCTTTTTCCCCAAGAGCTCGAAGCCGCCTATGAACGTCTGGGCCTCGGGAGAGGCGATCCATTCGGAGAACTTCCCCGCAAGATCATAGCGCACGTTAGGGCAATTGTCAGGATCGACGGCTATGACACTGTACTGGTTGAACAATACCGGATCCCCCTCAACCAGCACAACCAGCGGAGGATCACCGCCGTGGTTGTGGGAAAACTTGATGTAAGTGCCGCGGTCGGTCATTGTGTAGCCGCCTTTTTCATCGGCTACGTTGATGGTGGATATCATACCCTGCCCGGTCTGGACATACCAATCTTCCTTGTCAGGTATGTTGATGCCCGCTTCCTCCCACAGGGATAACTCCTTCTTATGGGTGCCTGAGTTGTCTCCCCGGCTCACAAAGACCGCTTCCCGATCGGCCAGCTTTTCCATCGCCCGGACCACTCCCGATCCTTTGAGCCCGGCCGGATCCTCGGGCGGGCCGATGATGACAAAATCATTGTACATCACCTCTCTTCGGTCCCTCCCGTATCCGTCCGCCACAAACTTTTTCTCCGCCTCCGGTGCATGGACCAGCAATACGTCCACATCGCAGTTCTTTCCCATCTCCAGGGCCTTGCCCGTGCCAACCGCCGTCCATTTCAGTTCTATCCCGGTATCCTTCTCGAATCTCGGGGCCAAGACGTCCAAAAGCCCTGTGTTGTCAGTACTCGTAGTAGTGGCCATCATCAAAGAGTCTTCAGCCGAAGCACTCAGGGCAGCCCCCGCCGAAAGGGCGAGCACTAAGACCAAAATAAAAACGCACCTTCCCTTCATACCTATCCTCCTCCCTATCATCTCCGCGCGGGGCCCTCCCCAAGACCCTGTCTCCTGGAGAGGCAAAATCATCCCCTGATTCGGATCCTGGAGGCATTCTAGGCAGGTGAATTTATTATGTCAAGCCTGATATAAGACGAAAATCAACTCGGCGAGCCCGCCCCCTCCAGCAGGGACCCTACGATTCCTTCGATCTCGCTCGAAGCCATCTCATAGCTCAAGGGCCTTCCCTCCAGACAAGCCGATTGGATCTCGGGATGATACCCGATGGACCCCACAACCGGGATGCCCAGCTCATCGAGCTTCTTCACCACAGAGGCCTCCTGATCCGCAGAGGCCATTTTATTACCAATGGCGCCCTTGAACTCCGCCCCCGCCGCCTTTGTCAATTCCATCACTCTGGCGGCCAAACTGATGGACTCAAAAGAAGGCTCCACAACGCTTATCACCGCATCGATACTGGTTTCCACTCCCCTGCCGAAGTGCTCTACGCCGGCCTCCATATCCACCAAGGCGATTTCATCCGGGGCAAGCTCAAGCTTTTTCAGAAACTCCTTTGTCACAGTGCCCATAGGACAAGCACACCCCTCCAGGGCCTGATGGATTTTCCCGGTGGTCACCAGCCTATATCCGTCCTTGACCATGACATAATCCGGCGGGATTTCACGACTAGGCAGTTTTTCCAACTGCCAAATCGACATCTCGGGTTCACCTTCTCCGGCTGAAAACCGGGCGATCATTCTTTGTTGAACATTCTTCTTCCCACCTACCAAATCCATCAATGGATGCGGAGAGCTATCAAAACCCAACATCCAAAACAGGCTTGCATTGGATTCGTCCGAGTCCAGGACAAAGATCTCCCTTCCCCGCCGTCTTATACCGGCCGCAAGAAGAGCTACTACCGTGCTTTTTCCGCTTCCTCCCTTGCCGCAAACAGCAATCTTCATATCTCCATGCTCCTTTTCATAATCGATCACAAAAAAACCACGAAAGTCCAGGCCCTTCGGAGCTTGCGACCTTCGTGGTCCTATTTATACGTCCAAGAGACCGGTCCTTATCACCCCGCCTGATGAAGGATAAAAAGAAACCCGGTTGCATCCTTGAGTTATGGGCGGGCACAACCCGGGTCGGGTTGGCTTTTCCGCCGATTCACCGGCTGCAAGACCCCGCTTCCTGCAGAGACCTTAACTCCATGCATGCATTCTGTTTCATGGCACGCATTTTATCAAGGAAATTCTATAGACTCATCCTTGACACCCCGGCCGCACAAGAGCCAACCCTATGAAACAGCGATGATTTCCTCCGGGCTGGGAATGACCTCTCCGATAATGGCGACCTCGGTAATACCCCGCTCCTTCAAGGCGGCCAGAAACTGATCCGCATTGTCTCCTGGGATACAGATCAACAACCCACCGGATGTCTGGGGATCAAACAGTATGACTCGGGATAGGCTTTCTACTGAAGAATCAAACCGCACCATGTGCTGATAAAAGTCCTGGTTTCGATAGGCTCCGGCCGGCACCAGCCCCATAGCCGCATAATCCGCTGTCTCAGGCAGCACGGGGATCTTGTTGAAATCCAGGTGCACCCCACAGCCCGAGCCCGAGACCATTTCACTGAAATGGCCCAGTAGCCCGAAGCCTGTAATATCGGTGCAGGCATCAACCGGATAATCCTGCATGGCCTCAGCCGGTGCGCGGTTCAGAGCCGCCATTGTCCGGGTTACGGTCTCAATGATCTCAGGAGACGCCAGCCCCCCCTTGACGGCGGTATTTATTATCCCCGTACCCAGGGGTTTGGTTAGTATCAAGACGTCCCCCTGCCGGAGGTTTCTCTTGGTCAATACACGGTCCGGATGAATAAACCCTGTAACGGACAGCCCGTACTTGAGCTCCTTGTCCTCCACGCTGTGCCCGCCGACCAGGACCACCCCGGCCTCTCTCATCTTGTCCAGTCCTCCCTGGATGACCCGCCGCAGTATGGATATATCCATATCATTGGCCGGAAATCCGACCAGATTCATGGCGGTCTTTGGTATACCGCCCATGGCATACACATCGCTCATGGCGTTTGCCGCGGCGATCTGCCCGAACCAGTATGGATCGTCGAC
>JBKHIW010000090.1:0-6928 GCA_046538465.1 Desulfobacteraceae bacterium
AAGCCAAACTGAAGGCCATACTCGAAGCGTCTCAGGCGGAGATGGCAACCGAGGACCTGGTAGAGGAAAAAACCGGTGCGCCGGTAGGGTTTGCCGGACCGGTGGACACCGGTCTTAGGGTGGTGGCAGACAATGCAGTGGGCCGAATGACAAACGCGGTCACCGGCGGAAACCGCGTGGACACACATTTCAAAAACGTGAACCCCGGCCGGGACTTCCAGGTGGACCGCTACGGCGACATTAGGTTGATTACCCAGGAGGACGAATGCCCCCACTGCGGCGGAGGGTTGCGGTTCGCCCGGGGGATAGAAGTCGGGCATATCTTCCAGCTTGGCACTAAATACAGCCAGGCAATGAGGGCTTATTACCTTGATGATAATGGAAAGGAGCAACCAATAGTAATGGGATGCTATGGTATAGGCGTGGGTCGAACAGTGGCGGCGGCCATTGAACAGAACCATGATCAGGACGGGATCATCTTCCCTATACCCATCGCTCCCTTTGAGGTGGTGGTACTGCCGCTGCAAATGAACGAACCCGGAGTGGTTGAGGCGGCGGAGCGCATTTATAAGGGCCTTGTGGATCTCGGTGTCGAGGTCCTTCTGGACGACCGCGACCTCAGGGCGGGGGCCAAATTCAAGGACGCAGACCTCTTGGGAACTCCGCTCAGGGCGGCGGTCGGCTCCAAGGGTCTGGCCCGGGGTGCGGTCGAGTTAAAGTTGAGAGCCGGAGGGGATGTGTTGTCAGTGCCTCTCGAAGAGGCCCCGAAAGCGATAGGCGAGCGGGTCAAGGAGCTCTATGATTCGCTTGAATGACATCACCAGCAGCCTGGCTTCTTATCATCCCAAAGCGGACTGCAGCCTGGTGGAAAAGGCATATGTCTACTCGGCCAAGGTCCACAAGGGCCAGGTGCGCCTATCCGGAGAGCCTTACCTTTCCCACCCGCTGGAGGTGGCCTATCTCCTCACCCAGATGAAGATGGACGTGATCAGCGTGGTGGCCGGGCTGCTCCATGACACAGTGGAGGACACTCACGCTGAAATCGCCGAAATCGAGCGGCTTTTCGGGGCGGAGACTGCGAACATCGTGGACGGGGTGACCAAGATCGGACGGGTTCACTTCACCAGTCGCGAGGAGCGGCAGGCCGAGAACATGCGGAAGATGATCCTGGCCATGGCCACGGACATCCGAGTCATCATGGTCAAGTTGGCGGACAGGCTCCACAATATGCGCACGCTCGGATTCCAGCCTCCGGCCAAGCAGGAGGCCATCGCCAGGGAGACCATGGACATTTATGCCCCTTTGGCCGGCCGCATGGGTATATACTGGCTGAAGTCGAGCCTGGAGGACCTGTGCCTTTACTATCTGGAGCCCAAGATCTATCAACAGATCAAGAGCGGAATAGCCGAGCGCAGGGGGGCCAAGGAGAAGTTTATCCGAGAGGTCAAGCAGGTCCTTTACAACAAGCTGGAAGAGGCGGGGATCAAGGCCGTCATCAAGGGAAGGCACAAGCACTTTTACAGCATTTACGAAAAAATGAAGGAGCAGAACGTAGACGTAAACCAAGTCTATGACATTGTGGCCTGCAGGGTCATAGTCAGCTCCCTAAAGGAATGCTACGAGGTGCTGGGGGTTATCCACGCCACCTGGAAGCCCCTCCCGGGGCGCTTCAAGGACTACATCTCCATGCCCAAGGCCAACATGTACCAGTCCCTCCACACAACTGTGATAGGCCCGCTGGGGCAGAGTCTGGAGGTCCAAATACGCACCTGGGAGATGGACCGCGTGGCCGAAGAGGGAATCGCCGCACACTGGAAGTACAAGGAGGGGACCGCCGCCAACCGTGCCGACGAAAAGCAGTTCGCATGGCTCAGGCAGCTTTTGGAATGGCAGCAGAATGTCAACGATCCCCAGGAGTTCCTTGAAACGGTTCGCATGGACCTGTTCCCTAACGATGTTTATGTATTCACCCCCAGGGGCGAAATAAGGGAGTTCCCCAAAGGGGCCACCCCGGTGGACTTCGCCTACAGCATCCACTCCGAGGTAGGGGACCGCTGCGCAGGGGCCAGGGTCAACGGCAGGATGGTCTCTCTCCGCTGCGAGCTTCGTAACGGAGACATAGTGGAGATCATCACTTCCCAAAAGCAGCAGCCCAGGAAGGATTGGCTGGACTTTGTCAAGACTTCACGGGCCAAAACCAAGATCCGACACTGGATCAAGCGTCAGGAAAGAAACGAGAGCATACAGCTCGGCAAGGATCTGCTGGAAAAGGCCCTGGCTCAACAGCGGATCGGGCTCTCTAACATCCAAAAGAATGAGGAGGTGCTGGAAGCCGCACGCGACCTGTCCCTCCAAAGCGTTGACGACCTCCTGGCCAATGTGGGCTACGGCAAGATCTCGGTGAACCATGTATTAGCGCGCATCAAGGCCGGGCGGGGACTAGGCGATGAAGACCATCCCGGCCTGGTCCAGAAAATGGTCTCCCGCATCAAGCGCCGCAAGAGCACGCATGGAATCAAAGTCAAGGGTATGGAAAACATGTTGGTTCGGTTCGCCAACTGCTGCAATCCTCTGCCGGGAGAGAGAGTCCGCGGATTCATCACCAGGGGACGCGGAGTGACCGTACACAAGCATGACTGCCGCCACATAATGAACGCCGACCCGGAGCGCATTGTAGACGTGAGCTGGGAGCCGGTTGAGAAGGAGGTCCATCTGGCCCGTCTGAGGGTGACTTCAGTAGACAAGAAGGGCATCCTTGCCGAAATCAGCGCGATCATGGCGTCCAAGGACGCCAATATCCTACACGCCGAGGTGCATACCACGGCTGACAGAAAGGGCGTCTCTTACTTTACCATTGAGGTGGAGGACTACACGCAGCTGCAACAGATAATAGGGGCAGTGAAAAGGGTCAAAAACGTGATGATAGTAGAGCGGGTGCATTCGCAGGCCTCAGCGGAGGCCCTCTGAGGGCCCCTCTGGACCGCATGCACAACGAGAACCAGCTAGGGCTTTGCGACCAAACCTGAGCGTATACAAGAGGTGCACACGGTGATTCGTCGTGATCTGCCGCCCTGTAGAGATCTTACCTTCTGCAGGTTGGGATACCATCGCTTTTTGGTCTTATTATTCGCGTGGCTTACCTTATAGCCCACCATTGGCCTTTTACCGCATATATCACATACTTTTGACATTTGTATTCTCCTTTACTTTTGCTCCCGAATCTTTAAAAATACCTTTTCCCAAAGCGGATGACAAGGCTTTTTTCACTGGGAGGCTGATACGCCGAAACAGCAAATGATTTTCGAATCTCCATATGACCGGCGTTCTTGGTACGGTCTGTCCCCTGAACTCAACCGCTCTCCCCGTAATCCCAAGCACGTCCATTTGATCGGGATTTGCGGAACAGGCATGGCCTCCCTGGCCGGGCTCCTCAAGGGACAAGGGTTCAAGGTGACGGGCTCGGACCAAAACGTCTACCCCCCAATGAGCGATCTATTGAGGACATTGGGAATACCTGTGATGGTGGGATACTCGGCCGCCAATCTGGACCCGGCGCCTGATCTCGTGGTGGTTGGAAACGTGATAACCGGGGATAACCCGGAAGCCGTCGCACTGGCCCGATCCGGAACCCCATACCTGAGCTTTCCCCAGGCCCTTCGCACCTTCGCCATAAGAAACCGCAGGAGCCTGGTGGTGGCGGGCACCCACGGCAAGACCACCACCTCTGCGTTGGCGGCATGGATCCTGGAGACAGCAGGCCGCGAACCGGGGTTTCTCATAGGCGGTGTTCCCCGCAATTTGCCCGCCGGCTTCAGCGACGGCCGAGGCGACTGTTTTGTAGTAGAAGGCGATGAGTACGACTCGGCGTTTTTTGACAAGGGCCCCAAATTCCTTCATTATGCCCCTTGGGCTGCTGTGGTCACCAGCATCGAGTTCGACCATGCGGACATATACCGCGATCTGGAACATTTGACAAAGAGCTTCAAGTCCTTGTTGGCCTTGATCCCCCCAGAAGGACTGGTGGTGGCCAATGCGGACGACCCCAGGGCCATAGTCGAGGCCCGACGGGCATCCTATCGGTTGGTCACCTACGGCCTGGAGGCGCCGGCCGACTGGTCGGCCCGAGATATACGCACGGACGAAGACCGAACCGAGCTGACCGTCCTTCCACCGGAGGGAGACCCGATTGACATCACTACTCCGCTCTTCGGAAGGCACAATCTCGGCAATCTCCTCGCCGCGGCCGCCCTGTGCGCGGGCGTTGGTGTCGATTCAGAGACCCTGCGACGCGCCGCCCTGAGTTTCAAAGGGGTAAAGAGGAGGCAGGAGGTGAAAGGCGAGGCAGGAGGCGTAATGGTGATGGACGACTTTGCCCACCACCCGAGCGCGGTCCGTGAGACCATAGGTGCAGTCAGGGACAAATACCCCCGGCGCAGGCTGGTGGCGGTGTTTGAGCCCCGATCCAATTCCAGCCGCAGAAAAGTCTTCCAGGGGGATTACAGCAGGGCCTTTGACCGCGCCGATCTGGTATTCATAGCCGAGCCCCCGCTGATGGAAAAAATCCCCCCTGAAGAGCGCTTCTCATCCACGGCCTTGACCGCAGACCTGGCGGCGCGGGGTATAGCGGCGGTTTACGGCGGAAACGGAGAGCCCTTGCTGAAAAAAATCCTCGGCAGCCTCACCTCGGGCGATCTGGTCCTGATCATGTCCAACGGCTCCTTTGACAACCTTACCGGCCGGCTGATCGCCCGCCTGGAATCGGGATACCGAACGGAGGACGGTTGATGGAGCGTGCGGCATACATCCTGACGGCGATAGCCTTGTCCTCGGCGATGTACGGCGCAATCGCATTCCTGCTCAAAAAAAGAGGCGTGCGCGAGTTCGCGGCCTCCCGCACCTACCTCCACCCGAACGCTATATGCGGCTGGAGGGTCCTTATCGGCGCCTTGGGGATGATCCTTTACTTTATCGCAGGAGCTCATTTCACCGGAATACTCCTGTTCGCCGTATCCGCTTTCCTGGACGGTGTTGACGGACTCGTGGCCAGGGAATGCGGCCTGGTCACCTCGTTCGGCGAGGAGATCGACCCCCTCTGCGACAAGCTCACTTACCTGCCTCCCATGGGGTTTTTTGCATACCAGGGCCTCCTCCCCGTAGGCGCCTTTTGGGTATTGATTGTGATCGAGGCGTCCGGGCAGTTCCTGGTGCGGTACATATTGAAGCGCTTCACACGCATCTCGCTCCAGGCCAACAACTTCGGCAAGATAAAGGCGGTTTTGTGCTTCGCCCTGATTATCTATCTGGCCATCTTGGACGATGTCACCCTGGGGATTCCGGATTTCACTACTCAGCTGCTGCACCTGTGCATCATCATGTCCCTGGCCTCCATCGTATTCAAGGCCATTCCCAACCGCTTTTACGCCGACATCCTCTCCATTCTCAATCTCCTCTGCGGCATCGCCGGCATCTGGCTGGTGTTGGACGGCCTCTACGTACACGCGGCCTTGGCGGTCTTGGCCGGACAGGTCTTTGACCTGTTCGACGGACGAATGGCCGAGAAGCACGGCGGGACCAGGTTCGGCCCCTGGTTGGACGACATAGCGGATCTGACCAGCTTCGGCCTCTGCCCCTCCCTGCTGATCATGAGCCTGGGGGGTCCGGAGGCCCATGCATTGCTCCTGTCAGCCCTTTATTTCTCCGCCGTGGGCTTCCGGCTCTGGCGCTATCTTAGACAGGACAAAGGGGACTCCAGTCTACCGCCCGGCACTTTCAACGGACTCCCCAGCCCTGCAGGCGCCCTGGTGGCACTGGGAACCTGTCTTCTGCTGGGCTACGTTTGGGTGTCATGGCTGATAATCTGCCTCACCTGTTATCTTCTGATCAGCCATGTCCGTTTCGTGCATTTCGCCCGGGTGATCCTTCCCCTGATCCCGCGCCCCTTGGTGATAACCATGGGCTTCATGATCCTGTTTGCGGCCGCCTACCTGATCAAGGCTAGAGACACGGAGATGCTGGGGGGCGTTCTTCTGGGCGTCTTCCTTCTATATGTGTTCGCGGGCAACTATCGCATCCTGGGCCGGTACCTCAAGGCGTGAACAGGGCTCGGGCGCTCCCGCTTTTGTTCAGAGCATCTGGTACGGATCCACATCAATAATCATGGACACCCCTGAGGACTTCAATATCTTGTCAGAGGCCCCCCGGACCTCCCTCAGGAAGTCATGGAGGATCCGGGACCCCCGGGCCTTGACGAGGAGCTGCCACCGGTACTTCCCCTTGAGCCGGGGGATGGGCGCCTCCACAGGGCCGAGCACCCGGAGGCCGGCATCCAGATCGGGGCGCCCGTCAATTATCTCATCCATGGCCCTGGCCAGCCTGCGAGCCGCCCCGGCGGCAGCTTCAGCCCGGTTCCCCTTGAGCCGAAGCCTTGCCAAATAAGAGAAGGGAGGATATCCGAGCTGTTCACGCAGCTCTTTCTCATACTGGTAAAATGTGGAATAGTCATGGGTGCTCGCAGCCGCAACCGCATAATGCCCGGGGTTGAAGGTCTGCACGAGGACGCGCCCGGGGTGGTCCCCTCTGCCGGCTCGGCCAGCCACTTGGCAAAGGAGTTGAAAAGTCCGCTCCGCTGCACGGAAATCAGGAAACCCCAATGAGGCGTCCGCAGCAATCACCCCGACCAGGGTAACGTTGGGAAAGTCGTATCCCTTGGTAATCATTTGGGTTCCCACCAGCACATCTATCCTTCCCTCACCAAAGGCCTTGAGCAGCTTGGAGGAGGAGTCCTTAGGCCGGGTGGAGTCTCGGTCCATACGGGCCACCCGCGCCCCTGGGAGACGCCGGCTCAACTCCTCCTCCAGCCTCTCCGTTCCGAACCCAAGCGCCCTGAGCTCTGAATGTCCGCAGGCAGAGCATCCGCCGCCCGGCTGAC
>JBKHIW010000091.1:0-6917 GCA_046538465.1 Desulfobacteraceae bacterium
CGGGGGGCCCGCATGACGCAGGAGATCACTAGAAAAGGGCTGGCGGTAAACGCCTGGGCCGCCAATCCTGACAACAGGTACGGAGGGATGCTTATCCTGGGCGGGGTCCCCAATCAACCGGCCGAGGAGGACGATTCCGCTCCCGACTATCTGGAGGCGTGCAGGGAGCTGGAGGAGCTCCTGGCGGCCGAGGCGGAGAGGCTCAAGCAAGAGCCGGTTCCCGAGAGCGAGCTCTCCCGCATCAGGAATCTCAACCGATACGACTTCTTGAAGAGGCTCCGCAGCAACGAGGACCTGGCCCAGACCCTTGCCACCCTGGAGGTCCAGGTAGGCTGGGACTACATGGAGGACTATCTGGAGAGGATCTCGGAAGTGACGGCGGAGGACGTGATGCGCGCGGCAAAGAAGTATATCCGGGAGGACCGCCGCACCACCTGCTTTGTGATCCCTGGTGAAGGGGGAGGGGAGTCCTCGGCCGAGGGGTACGAGGAGGCGCGCTCGCCGGGTGCGGCCTCGGCCCCGGCGGTTCCCGGACCCGAGGATATGACCAATCACTCCGATTACCCCACGCCCGAGGGGTGGCGCCACCCCCTTTCGTTTGAAAGGACCCCGGAAAAGATTGAATACCCTGAGGCCAGGCGGGCCTCGGTGGAAGGGGCCTCTCTTTTCTACCTGCCGGACAGGGAGCTTCCGTTGGTGGAGCTGAAGATACTGGCAAAGGCCGGGGCCGTGGATGTGCCCAAGGGCCGGATCGGATTGGCCGAGCTCTTGGAGGCATGCCTGGTCCGGGGCGGCACCAAGGAGTACAGCCCCGGGGAGCTGGCCGTGGCCTTGGACGAGCATGCCATTGACATAGATGTTTCAGTGGGCGAGGAGGAAACGCTCCTGAAGGTCTCCTGTATGCGCTCGGAGTGGGAAAAGGCCTTGGGGCTGCTCGAGGAGATCCTGGTGCATCCCCGTTTCGACCGTGAGGTGGTCGAGGCCGAGCGCGATAAGATTATGACCCGCCTGGCCCGCCAGGCCGGCGATGCCGCAGCGGTCAGCCGGCGGGAGATGGAGGTATGGCACTTCCAAGGACATCCTTACGGCCGGGATCCCCTTGCCGCGCTCGAGACCCTGCCCTCTGTCACCGTCCGGGACCTGGTCGGTTTCGTGGAACGCTACCTGGTCCCGGCGAACATGAAGGCGGCGTTATCCGGCGATCTGGACTTCGAAGAGGCCGAGGCGGGTATAAAGGACCTCATGCGCTCGCTCCAGGGGGATGAGGCCCCGGAAAGGGACCTGGATGAGCCCCGGTCCACTCCCCCTGTGCTTGCCTTTATTCACAAGCCGGGCCAGGTCCAGAGCCAGGTGTCCATGTGTCTTCCCGGCCTTTTGCGCACCGACCCGGATTATTGGAAGGTCAACCTCCTGACCGACGTCTTCGGCGGGAGGGCCTCTTTGCTCAACCAAAGGCTGCGGGAAGAGCTGGGCCTGGTCTATGCGACCTATTTCTACCAGTCGTTCAAGTGGCGGGCCGGATGGCTGGTGGGATACATCGGATGCAAGGGGGACCGAACCCCTGAGGCGCTCCTGGAGACCGTACGGCTGATGAAGCGGGTGCAGGAGGAGCTTCCAGCGGACGAGCTGGAGCGCAAACGCCTGGATGCGCTCAACAGCTTTGTGTTCAATGTGGATACCCCGTCTTCCCTCACTGAGGCATACGCCCGTTATGAGCTTCGCGGAGAGCCTCTGGACACCCTGGGTCGCATCCAAGAGTCCTTTATGGAGGCGCGGCTCGAGGAGCTCCAGGACCTCGCCGCCGAGTACCTGGATCCTGGAGGGCTCCAGATCTTTGTGGTGGGGGACGGTACCGTACCGGTAGAGACCGAGGACGGAAGGCGGGTGCCTTTGGAAAAGGCCCTGGGGGAAACGGCGGACGAGATCGGCCTGCCCTTTGAAGTGCTTCCGCTTCGTTGAGGCGCGTGCCTCTAAGCCGCTGGAAAGAGCAGGCCGGGAAGATCCGGTAGGGCCTCGACGGCCAGGAGCTCCATGGCCGAGGAAGAGGAGCATGAGGAGGCGTTTCCTCCGGCCAGGAGGCACCGGGTGAAGCCGAGCTTTGCCGCCTCCCTTATGCGCAGGTCAGGCTGGCTGACCCCTCTGATTTCCCCTGCCAGCCCCACCTCGCCGAAGAAGACCATGTCCAGGCCTACGGGCCGGTCCAGGAAGCTCGAGATCATGGCGGTCACAATGCCCAGGTCCGCGGCGGGCTCCTCCACCCGCAGACCTCCGGCCACGTTTACATAGATGTCCTGGTCGCCCATTTCCAGGCCCATGCGCTTGGCTATCACCGCCACCAAGAGGGATATCCGATTGGGGTCCACACCCATTGAGGTGCGCCTGGGGACGCCGAGCGGGCTTGCTCCCACCAGTGCCTGGATCTCAACCAGTACCGGGCGGGTCCCCTCGAGGCAGGGCACCACCACCGAGCCCGAAGCCCCTTTGGGCCGCTCCTCGAGGAAGATCCTGGAGGGGTTTCCGACCTCGGCCAGCCCGGTCTCCTTCATCTCAAAGACCCCGATTTCATTGGTCGGACCGTAGCGGTTCTTGACCGAGCGGACAATGCGGAAGGCGTGCCCCCTGTCCCCCTCAAAGTAAAGCACGGTGTCCACCATATGCTCCAGCACCTTGGGCCCGGCTATGGCACCGTCCTTGGTCACGTGTCCTACCAGGAAGGTCGGGGTGGCGGTCTGCTTGGCCCAGGACATTATGCGGGCGGCCACCTCCCTGACCTGCCCCACGCTCCCCGGGGCCGAGGGAAGGGCGTCTGTATGGAGTGTCTGGATGGAGTCCACTATGAAAAGGTCAGGCTGCAGGTCCTCGAGGGTGCCGATAAGGTCCTCGAAAAGCGTGGCGGTGAGGACGAAGAGCCCCTCGGAGCCGACGCCGAGGCGGTCGGCCCTGAGCCTTATCTGCTGGACAGACTCCTCGCCGGACAGGTAAAGACATTTGAGCCCCTGCCCGGAGAGCGAGCCTGCGGCCTGGAGTAACAGCGTGGATTTTCCTATGCCCGGCTCTCCGCCGACCAGGACCAGGGAGCCGGGGACCAGACCCCCTCCCAGGGACCGGTCGAATTCAAGGATCCCGGTCCCCAGCCTGTGTTCGGCCTCCAGGGAGACCCGGGACAGGGGGACCGGAGCGGGGCGCGCCCCCGGGCCGGCCCGACGGCCGGCTCTTCCGTCGCCCACTCTTTCCTCGGAGAAAGTCCCCCACTCCCCGCAGTCCGGGCAGCGGCCAAGCCACTTGGGGCTCTGGTAGCCGCAGGCCTGGCAGACATGCAGCACCCGCTCGCTCTTCTTCACCTGCTTGTTCCTCCAGGGTGTATTGTTAACTTTGCAGGCCTCTGCGGTCAATCCATATCATCCGGGCGGAATGATGAAACCTTTTGCCGACTATTGACTCTTATGGGTACAGGATGCCTTAAGCCCCTGAAAAGAGGGGATCGGGCAAGAGGCGTTCGGATATTTTGCACCGCCATCGCTTATTGACAAGACACTGAGCGCGTGCTAATTAAGATTTTCCAATACTTTGAGTCCGGAAAGGAGATCGGCATGGCAGATATCATGCAAGTTACGGACGAGACTTTCGACCAAGAGATAATCAACAGCGACCGGCCCGCGCTGGTCGATTTTTGGGCCGCCTGGTGTGCACCCTGTCGTATGGTGGGCCCCGTGGTGGAGGAGCTGGCCAAGGATTACGAGGGCCGAATAAAGGTGGCCAAGATGGACGTGGACCAGAACCGCGAGACCCCCACGAAGTTAGGGATCCGCAACATACCCACTCTTATCTTCTTCAAGGGGGGGGAGGCGGCCAAGACCATCATAGGCGCCCAACCCAAGGCCGCCATTGAAGAAGAGCTGAAAAAGCTCCTTTGATATGCACGACGTAATCATAATAGGAGGAGGTCCGGCGGGCCTTACCGCAGGGATTTACTGCGCCAGGGCCCGCCTGGACGTGGTCCTTTTGGAAAAGCTGGCCCCGGGCGGTCAGGTCTTGACCACGGACTGGGTGGAAAATTATCCCGGGTTCCCGGAAGGGATCAGCGGCTTTGATCTAATGGACCGCATGAAGTCCCAGGCGGAGCGGTTCGGTCTCAAGGTGCAATCCGAGGAGGTCGTGGGCCTGGAAGTCCGTGGGTCCGGCAAGGCGGTGAAGACCGACCGGGGGGAGCTGGAGGCAGGGGCGGTGATCCTCTCCTCCGGGGCCTCCTGGAGAAAGCTGGGAATCGAAGGCGAGGACCGGCTCATGGGACGAGGAGTCAGCTTCTGCGCCACCTGCGACGGGCCCTTTTACAGGGAGCAGGAGGTGGCGGTTGTAGGCGGCGGGGACACCGCCGTGGAGGAGGCCCTGTTCCTTACCCGGTTTGCCGGCCGCATATACCACATACACCGGAGAGACGAGTTGAGGGCGGTGAAGGTCCTTCAGGAAAGGGCCTTTGCCGAGCCCAAGATCGAGTTCATATGGGATACGGTCCCTGTGAAGATCCTGGGTGAAGACGGCGTCGAGGGGATCGAGCTCCGGAATGTAAAGACCGGCGAGACCAGCCGTAAGGCGGTCCAAGGGGTCTTTGTGTTCATTGGGACCACGCCCAACTCCGAGGTGGTAAAGGACCTGGTTGAGCTGGACCGGGGGGGGTTCGTGATCACTGACGAGCGTATGGAGACCTCTTCGCCCGGGATCTTTGCGGCCGGAGACGTCAGGTCCAAGCCGCTTCGCCAGATCTCAACGGCGGTAGGAGAAGGGGCAACAGCTGCCTTTGGTGTTGAAAAGTACCTGGAGGACCTAAAGGACTCCTCATCGGCAAAGGTGGAGGGCGTATGAGAGTCTGGGCCCACGGATGCGGACGGGCGGTATTGCTGATTTTGCTGATGGCCTCGCTTGCCGGATGCGGAGGGTTGAAGAATCTCGGAAGCGATATCCTCAGCCGCTTCTTCGGAGATGTGGAGGAAAGGGGGCCGGCCGAGCTTGCCGCCTACGGGGAGGAGTGCCTGGAAAAAGGCCGATACGGTGCGGCGGCCGAGGCGTTTCAGCAGATAAAGGACCGCTATCCCTACAGCCCCTATGTGGTTACGGCCGAGCTCCGAATGGCGGACGCCCTGTTTATGAGGGGCGAGTACAACAGCGCCTACGAGGCGTACGACGAGTTCGAGCGTTTACATCCACGCAATGAGTACATCCCCTACGTGATATACCGTAAAGGGGAATGCTATATGGAGCAGGTCTCCACCATCGACAGGGACCAGAGCAATACCCGGAGGGCCAAGGAAGAATATGAAAGACTTTTGAAGCGCTTTCCGGGGGATGATTATGCGAAGCTCGCATGGACGAGGCTCAGGACCTGTCTGATTTACCTTGCGGAATACGAGCTCTATGTCGGGCACTTTTACTTCAAACAGGGCCATTACCGTGCGGCCATGGGCAGGTACCGCTATATTATAGAAAACTACCCGGACACCGGGCAGTATCATGAGGCCCTGGAATACATGAGCCTCTGCAAGGAGAAACTGGCGGCCAAAGAGGCCGAAGAAGACGAAGACAAGGAGGAGGATCAGGAAGAGGCCTGAGCCTGAGGCTCAGGATGGAGTCCCCAGCATCTCCTCCACGAGCTCCGGGACCGATCCTAGGGCCTGGTCCAGGCCCTGAGGCTCGCTTCCACCTCCCTGGGCCATGTCCGGCCGTCCCCCGCCTTTCCCCCCTACCAAGGGCGAGAGCCTGCCTATGAGACGACCCGCCTGGATCCTGTCCGTAAGATCAGGGCTGACAATGCAAAGGAGCATTGCCTTGTCCCCGTTCCTGGCCCCGAGGACCGCCACCCCGCTTTCCATTCGTTCCTTTACCCGGTCCCCCATGGCGCGAAGGGCCTTGGGGGAATCCGCTTCCACCTCCCTGGCAAGGACCTTCACCCCGCCTACCTCCGATGCTCCGGCCATGAGGTTTGTGGTGTGGCTGGAGCGGATCCGGTCCCTGAGCGACTCTATCTCTCTTTCCAGGTCCCTTTGGTCTTTGAGCAGGCGCTCCACCCGTTCTTCCACCTGGTCGACGCCGACTTTGAGCGCCGAGGCCGCTGCACGGAGTTCCCGCTCCCTCTCCTGGACATAGGCCAAAGCCGGTTCTCCGCCCAGGGCCTCTATGCGGCGGAGATTCGCACCCACCGCGGCCTCGCTCACTATCTTGAAAAGCCCTATATCGCCGGTCCTTCGAGTATGGGTCCCGCCGCATAGCTCCCGGCTGACCCCGCCCTCGACCTCGACCACCCTGACAGTGTCTCCGTAGCGCTCCTCGAATATGGCGGTTGCTCCACTCTTCACCGCCTGTTCAAGCGGCATCTCTCGGGTGGATACCGCTTGGTTCTCCCTGATGTACCGGTTTACCAGGTCTTCCACGGCACGGAGCTTTTCCGTCTCCACCTGGGTGAAGTGGGTGAAGTCGAATCTCAGGCGGTCCGGCGAGACCAGGGATCCGGCCTGCTTCACGTGCTCTCCCAAGATCTCCCGGAGCGCGGCGTGAAGCAGGTGCGTAGCCGTGTGGTGTCTTGCGGTCGCCGCCCTCTTCTCCGCATTGACCCGGGCGTCGACCTGGTCGTCCTCTCTGAGAGTGCCTTGTTCGACAACTCCTTGGTGGACGATTATCTTGTCCCCGTAGCGGAGGGTGCCGGTGACGCTGACTACGGTCCCCTCCGTCGTGTTCAGCCTGCCCTTATCCCCTGCCTGGCCGCCGGCCTCTCCATAGAAGGGGGTTTGATCCAGCACTACCTCCACTTGGGTCCCCGGGCCGGCCTCCCGGACCTGGTTTCCGTCCCTGATCAGCGCCAGGACCCGGGCCTTGGTCTCCAGCTCATGGTAACCGGTGAATCGGCATGAAACACTGCCTGCAGCGAG
>JBKHIW010000092.1:0-6908 GCA_046538465.1 Desulfobacteraceae bacterium
ATGATGCTTCCGACCTCCAGGGTGATTTCACGCCCCTTGTCTTCAAAGTCTACGGCCCCTGCAGGGCAGACCTTCTGGCAGTTCCCGCATTTGCCCTTGATCAGCTTGATACAGTGGTCGGCGTCTATGGCATATTGCATGGGTACGGCCTGGGGAAAGGAGATATACACAGCCTTGCGATTCTTTAACCCCTCGTCCCATTCATTGGGCCTTTTAACGGGACAGACCTCGGAGCAGCTTCCGCACCCGATGCATGCATCGGTTATATAGCGGGCCTTTTGGCGAACGGTGACCGTGAAGCTTCCCACATACCCGTCTACATGCTCCACTTCGCTGCATGTAAGGAGTTCTATATTGGGGTTTTGCCCTACAGAGACCATCTTGGGAGTGCCTATACAGGAGGCGCAGTCCAGGGTGGGGAAGGTCTTGTCGTACTGGAGCATATGCCCGCCGATGGTGGGCTGCCGCTCCACCAGGTACACCTTGTACCCGGCACTCGCCACATCCAGTGCGGCCTGCATACCGGCGATCCCGCCTCCCACCACCATGACGGCCGGCGTTACCGGGACGACTTTTTCGTCCAGAGGGGCCTGAAGTCGCACCCTGTGTACCCCGGCCCGGCAGAGATCCTTTGCTTTTTCCGTGGCCTCGTCCTCGTCCTCCGTAACCCAGGAGCAGTGCTCCCTTATGCAGACCATGTGGAAGGCCTCGTAAGGGTTCAGACCGGCCCGACGGCAGGCCGCCCTGAAGGTGCGCTCATGCATGCGCGGAGAGCACGAGGCAACCACTACATGTGTGAGTCCCTGCTCCTTTATATCTTTTTCTATCATCTCCTGACCCGGATCCGAGCACATGAAGAGATAGTCCCGGGCCAGGGCCACGCCCGACTCAGCCGCGATATAGTCTCGTACCTCCTCCACCCTGACCTTGGCTGCTATATTGGTCCCGCAGTGGCAGACGTAAAACCCGATTCGATTTTCCATACCCTTACCCCTCCGAGGGTCCAGCCTCGTCATCGAGGGATTCAAAGACCAGCTCAGCGATGTCGGCCACCCTGAGCTCTTCCTCCTTTCCCAGGGTCTTCAACGCATCCTCGAACATGATGATGCAGTAGGGACAAGCCGCGGCGATCACCTCGGCCCCGGTTTCCAGGGCTTCCTCCACTCGAAGCACGGCGAATCTCTCCTCAGCCGGGACCTCGTTCCAGAGGCCCCCTCCGCCGCCTCCGCAGCAGAGGCTGTCCTCCCGGTTTCTCGGCATTTCCACCAGCTCCAGGCCCGGAACTGCCCTGAGGACCCGCCTGGGGGCATCATAGATTCCGTTGTGGCGACCGAGGTAGCAGGGGTCGTGATAGGTGACGCGTTTCCCAAGCTCCCTCTTCGGTGTTAAGCGGCCTTGGTCCAAGAGCTCCTCGACGACTTCGGTGTAATGCCTGACCAGGTAGGACCCGCCTCCGACCCGGGGGTAGTCCTTGACAAATGCATTGTAGCAATGTGGAGAGGCCACGATAATACGCTCCACGCCTCTTTCTTCAAAAAGCCCGAGGTTTGTTTCGGCAAGCTTGCAGAAGACCTCTTCAGCGCCCATCTTACGGACTGCATCCCCGCAGCAGACCTCTCCCTCTTCCATGATGCCGAAGTCCACTCCTCCCGCCTGGAGCAGCCTCAGAAGAGCCCTGCCGGCCTTCTGATTTCTGGCCTCGTAGGCCTGAGTGCAGCAGGTGAAGAAAAGGTAGTCCCTGCGGCTCGAGAAGGGCTCTACGTCCAAGCCCTCGGTCCAGGAGGTGCGGGCCCCAGGAGCTCCGGACCAAGGGTTGCCCCGGTTGGAGGCGCTTCCTATCGGGCCCTTGAGGGAAGGGGGAATGGAGCCCGTCTCGTTCATCATAATCCGCATGGCCCGGAAGATGTCGATGATGGGCAACCCTCTAGGACAGTTGATCACACACTTGTTGCAAGTGACGCAGCGCCAGAGGTCCTCGCTTTCAAATCCCTCCAGGCCGAATTGGGCGAGCCTTATCATTCCCCTGGGGCTGAAATACCTGACCAGGTTCCAGGGGCAGACCCCGGTGCATACAGCGCATTGCATGCACCGCTCCAGGTCCTGCCCCCCGAGCTCTTTTATGGCCTCGGTGACTTCCAGGAACGGGGTAACCGCCTCCATATGCATGTGCCTCCTGTCTGATCCGGGTCCTGCTGATCCATGCAAGTGGGATGGCCGAAAAGTCTTTCACAGCGGCTCCGGTCACCCGGGCGGAAGGCGGTCACATTGTCGTGTATTTGGGGCCGCCTCCGCCCTCCGGCGGGACCCACATTATGTTTTCGTAGGGGTCCTTGATGTCGCAGGTCTTGCAGTGGAGGCAGTTGGAGAAGTTCAGCTTCAGCTTGGTTTGGCCGCCTTCCTCCTCTTCCTCCATCTCGTAGACGTTCGCCGGGCAGAAGCGCTGGCACGGGGCCTGATATTCCTGGATGCAGCGGTTGTAACAGATATCCGTGTCGAGAATCTTGAGGTGAGGAGGCTGCTGCTCCTCGTGGGTGGCCCCGGAGTAGTAGACATCGGTCTCCTTGTCAAAGGTGTATTTGCCGTCGAACTTGATCAGGCCCTTTTGCTCGTCCGTGGGGGATTCGGTTCCGTATACCTCTTTGACAGGAAGCATATGACTGAAATCCGGTTCAGCCGAAAGCCTGTCTTTGATGATCCGGCCGCCCAGTACATACTGGATGCCGACTTTGAACAAGGCCTTCCAAAGGCCGCCCTGAAAGGCCTGGTGAAAATTTCTGACCTTATAAAGCTCCTTTCCCACAGGGCTTTCATAGAGGGCCTTTTCATAGGCGCTCAGCTTGGAATCCGAGAAGTCATTTTCCAGGAGGGCCTGAAGGATGGTCTCAGCCGCCAGCATGCCTGACTTCATGGCCACGTGTATTCCCTTTATTTTCTGGCTAATGAAGAGGTTGGCCGAGTCCCCCACCACAAGCCCTCCATCGAAGGTGAGCTTGGGTATGGAAAAGTATCCGCCCACCGGGGCCGTTTTGGCTCCGTATTGGGTCAGCTTCCCGCCTTCTATGATCTCGGCCACCACAGGATGCTGTTTGAATTTTTGAAATGCGAGGTGCGGATCCATTTCAGGGTCCGAGTAGTCCAGCCCGACCAGGAGCCCTATGCTCACCAGATTGTTTTTCATTCCGTAGATGAAGCCCCCGCCGTAAGTATTGCTCTTTAAGGGGTATCCCATGGTGTGAAACACCTTGCCCGGCTCGATGCGCCCCTCAGGCACCTCCCACAGCTCTTTCACCCCTACCACGTAACTGGGAGGGTTCTTGCCTCGATCCAGCCCGAACCGCTTGATCAGGCCCTTTGTAAGGCTTCCCCTCGGGCCTTCCCCCAAGACCGTGACCTTGGCCTTGAGATCAATGCCGGGCTCATAGTTGGACTTGCGGTTTCCCTCGGGGTCTATGCCCTTGTCCCCTGTACGAACGCCCACCACGCGGTCGTCTTCAAAAAGGAGTTCGGTTCCGGCGAACCCCGCGAATACGTAAGCCCCCTGCTCCTCCACAAGTCCGCCGAGCCACTCGGTCACCTTTGAAAGGGATACCAAGTAGTTGCCGTGGTTATTGAGCGGGGGCGGGGTGATGGGAGACTTGATCTTCCCACCCTTAGTGAAAAGGCATACCTCTTCCTTGCTCACCTCGGAGTCCAAGGGGGCGCCTCGGTCTTTCCAGTCCGGCATGAGCTCGTTGAGTGACGAGGGATCCATGACGGCGCCGGAGAGGCTGTGAGCCCCGATATAGGGCCCCTTTTCCAGGACCGCTATCATGAGCTCGTCAAGCTTTTCACCTTGCCCGGTTTCTTCGACCTTTTCGTTGTGCGAGTTGACCAGGTTAGCCAAATGAAGGGCCCCGCTCAGCGACGCAATGCCGCCTCCCACGAAAAGGACATCAACTTCCATTACCTCTCTTTCTTCATCCACTGCTTCTCCCTCCTTTCAGCCAGATTATGGACGCTCGGCTACAGGGTCCGAAGATATGAACAATTTTTAAACTATATAGCATCGGAAGCAGGCTTCCTTCAATGTTTTTTGTGAAAACACGCACAAGAACCAGCCGCAACGGCCGCTTACTCCGGTTTAAAGCGAGGGTGGAAAAGAGCGGCAGGAGGTGGTAATATCCCCCGCCGGACAGGCGTTGGGGCAGCCTTGTGTTTCTGGCAGCGCGGCTGAGACAAGGAGGTTTTAATGGCTAATTTCCTTTTCGTACTAAGCAAAAACGATAATGATTCAGCAACAAGATGTTTTCAATTTGCCAAGATAGCTCATACAAAAGGCCATAAAGTCAACCTTTTTTTTGTTGACGACGGTGTTTATTGGGCAGATAAAAATCGCGATTTCACTATTAAAGTTACTACAGGAGATTGTGTGCAGGACTATTTGCCCTACCTGGTGGAGAAGAACGTCCCTATCGGGGTTTGAATCCCCTGCGCCAAGGCTCGTCAGGTGGACGAGTCAGGGTTTTTCCCCAATATGGTCTTGGACGGCGCCCCGAGCTTGATCGATCTTGCCGCCGATGCCAAGGTTTTCAATTTCTAAGAAACCAGGGCTTTTACCAGCTCCACCGCCTTGTCCATGGTCAAATGGTTCATATTTAGGGTGATGGTGTAAAGCCTCGGATCGTCGTGATTGTGCTGGTGGGCGAAGCAGTCCAGGAAGCGTTGCCTTATCATGTCGGCCCTCTCAATGGCCTGTTCCGCCTGGGGCTCGGTCATATCGTAGTGCTTCATCAGGAAGCGCACTCTGTGCTCCATATCTGCGACCAACAGCACATGGACGGTCCCCGGGTAATCCTGGAGTGTGTAGTTCCCCCCGCGCCCTATGATCACGGCGTTGCCCTGCTCGTAGAGCTTGAGGGTAATTTCCCTGACCTCGGCTACATACTTTTGCTCGGTCAAGTAGCCGTACTTGTCCGAGTGACGCTCGAGGAAGCTGGGGCTTACAATGAAGTCCAGGAGCTTTTCCAGCCTGGATGTCCCCCTCTTTTCTATGGACAAGATCTGTTCGCTGGAGATATTGATCTTTTCCGCGAGCTCCGCTATCAACTTGTCATTGACGAAACGATAGCCCAACTCGTGGGAGAGCCGTCGGCCCAGGGTTATACCCCCGGCACCGAAATATCTGGAAATCGTAATTACGGCCATCGGGCCTACCTCCTTGCTCAGTGGAATGGCTCTTCACCGGGTTGACGGCCTTGCAAAAAGACCGCTCCGCCGCCGCACGGGAGCGGTGTAACCCCTTGAAACTGCACGGACAGATAACCAAGCCCTGCGTTTTTTTACGGCTCCGCCCGGGTCGAGCTGCCGCTTTTCACGGCAGGAAGATACGCAAGTATTTAATATACGCGGACCTATGACAGCTGTCAATCAACATCAAAGAAAGCGCTTTCGTTTGAACCAGATAAGCATCCCCACCGCCATGGCCAGCATAAGGACCAGCGTTGCCGGGTATGCCCATTTCCATTGCAGCTCCGGCATAAACTCGAAGTTCATGCCGTAGATGCCTGCTATGAAAGTAACAGGGATAAACAATGTAGCCACTATAGTGAGCACCTTCATGACCTCGTTCATTCGGTTACTGGCCTGCGACATGTAGTAGTCCAAAAGGCCGGATCCCATGTCGTTGTAAGTCTCCACTGTTTCAATCGCCTGGATGGTGTGGTCATAGAGGTCGCGCAGAAAGACGTGGGTGCTTTCACTGATAAGAGAGGCCTCATCCCGCTGGAGGGCGCTCACCACCTCCCTCAAGGGCCAGACCGATTTCCTCAAGAAAATTAGCTCGCGTTTGATCGAGTGGATTCTCTCCAAAACGTCAGGCGTCGGGTCGTTTATCAGGTCCTCTTCCATTTCCTCAAGGCCCGTGCCAATCTTTTCCAGTACCACGAAGTACTGGTCTACTATGGCATCGAGCAAGGCGTGAAGAAGGTAGTCCGGCCCCATTTTGCGTATTCGGCCTCTCCCTTTTCTTATGCGTTCTCGGACCGAATCAAAGGCGTCGCCTTCCATCTCCTGGAACGAGATCACAAAGGACGGTCCCAGGATCAAGCTCACTTGCTCGAAGTGGATCCTGGTCTTGTCATGATCATAGATCAGCATTTTGCAGGTAATAAATGCATAGTCTTCGAATATTTCCATCTTGGGGCGCTGGGAGGTGTTGAGTATGTCCTCCAGCACCAAGGGGTGGACGCCAAAGCTGTTTCCGATCGCCTCGATGAGGTCTACTTGGTGAAGACCGATAACGTTGAGCCAGGTGATGGAGGGCTCGTCTTTATAAGTGGGGCATTCACCAATCCCCTCCAGCTCCCGCTCCTCCATGTGGTCAGGGCCATAGTCCATGAGATGGATCCGGACGCTCTCAATCTTCTTTTCCCCCAGATGCATCAGCGTCCCGGGGGACATACCGGCCTTGTGGGACATCCTTTTGATCAGCCCGGGCATGGTTGACCCTCCTTTGTTTTTCTCCATACTGGAATGGGGCCGGGAAGGAGGCGGATTCAGACGCCGAATCCCAGCAGGAGCCCTCCGCGATAAACAATGAAGGCTACCGAGTAGGCCGCGGCCAGGTTGAAGACTATCGAGAAACCGGCCCATTTCCAAGAGCTCTCGCGTCTTATACACAAGACTGTTACAAAACAGGGAACATAAAGCATAGTGAAGACCAGCAGGCTGAAGGCCTTGAGAGAGTTCCACTCAGGGTCCCTTTTGAGTCTCTTGGAAATCGATCCTTCCCTAACATCGGCATCCTCCCCCAAGGAATAGGCGGTACCCAAGGTGGAAACGATCACCTCTTTGGCCGCAAATCCGCCCACCAGGGCGATGTTGACCTTGTAATCAAAACCCAGAGGGGCGGTTATCTTTTCCAGGGCGCG
>JBKHIW010000093.1:0-6889 GCA_046538465.1 Desulfobacteraceae bacterium
CTGGAAAATGTCCATGTGGACATGGAGACCGCCAAGGAAGAGGCCTTCGGGGCCGTTGCGTCCCTTATCCGAGGTGAAAGCATGGATCAGGCGATCGAATGGATCAACACCAAGACGGATCTGGGCCATTCAGCCTGCATCATGACTACCAGCGGCCAAAACGCCCGCAAGTTCACCAAGGAGGTGAATGTGGGCAACGTGGGAATCAATTTGGGTGTGGCCCAGCCTTACGCCTTCTTCCCCTTGGGTTCGAGGCGGGAGTCGTTCGTGGGCACTGCCAAATCCAGGATGGCGTCAATGCGAATGTTTATGGACGAGAAGACGGTGACCGCTCGATGGGTGTGATCGAAGCCGCCGTGAGTCTCTTAGAGGTTTCAAGTGGCGCATTACATCGGCAAAAGGCTGGCAAGGGTAGGCGCAGTTGAGTCGGCCCGGGGGAAGAGCCTTTTCAGTGCGGATATCCCCCTGGACCGACCGCTCGTCCTGAAGGTGTTCAGGAGCTCCAGGCACCATGCGAAGATCACCTACCTGGACGTGGGAAAGGCCAGCCAAGTGGAGGGCGTCGTCGGAGTGCTTACTTCCGGGGATATTCCCGGGGAGAGCCTCTTCGGCCTTATCGTCAAGGATCAACCGCTGCTTGCCCGTGACAAGGTCAGATTCATGGGGGAGCCCGTCGCCCTGGTGGCTGCCGAGGACGAGGAGAGCGCTGAAGAGGCCGTCAAGGCCATAGAAATCGATTACAGTGACTTGCCCGCGGTCTTGCTGCCCCAGGAAGCCTTGAAACATGGCGCCCCATTGTTGCATGAAAAGGGGAACCTGCTTTACCGAAGGCCCATCGTTAAGGGCGATGCTCAAAAGGCCCTGTCCGAGAGTTACGTGGTGGTGAAACGCACTTATACCACCTCCCGGCTGGAGCATTCCTACTTGGAGCCTGACGCAGGTGCCGGGTATGTCGATGATGACGGGACGCTGGTCATCTATGCCTCCACGCAAAACCCTCACTATGATCACAAGGAGGTTTGCCGTCTCCTTGGACTTCCGGAGGAACGTATCCGCATAATACAAGCCGCTACAGGGGGCGGCTTCGGGTCTAAGCTGGACCTCACTGTGCAGGGCCTGATCGGCTTGGCTTTGTATCACTTCGCCCGACCGGTGCGTCTGGTGTTCAGTCGTGAAGAGGTTTGCCTGGGTACTCCTAAACGCCACCCCTTTTGGATGGAGTATGAGACAGGCGCAGACGCCAATGGAAGGCTGACAGCGGTGAGGGCGAGGCTTGTCTGTGACACGGGCGCTTACGCCTCGTACGGAATGGCCGTGGCAATCAGGGCTGCCGTCCACGCCGTGGGTCCTTATCAGGTTGACAACGTGGATGTGGAATGCAGCTGTGTTTATACGAACAACCCCGTGTCCGGGGCCATGAGGGGTTTCGGGGTTCCTCAAGCCGCCTGCGCGCACGAGGCCCAGATTAATCTAATTGCTGAGCGCTTGGGAATTAGCCCCGTGGATATCAGAAGGATCAATGCGCTGCGACCCGGCTCCTTGACCGGCACGCGGCAACAGCTAAGCCAGAGCGTGGGCTTTTTGAAGACCCTGGACGCTATAGATCCTTACTATCTCGAGGCCTTGAGCTCCTGGAAGTCTGAGGCTTCGGTCGAAAATGTGAAAAGAGGGGTAGGGGTCGGCTCCATGTGGTACGGGATCGGGAACACCGGCGCCAAAAACCCCTCCACCGCCCGTGTGGAAATGGACTCACAAGGCAGGATAACCCTTTACACCGGGGCGGCCGACATTGGGCAGGGGTCCTCTACGGTGCTTCGTCAAATCGCGGCCGAGGTCTTGAGTGTAAATCCAGATCGAATAGCCCTGGTTGTAGCCGACACTTCAAGGACTACCAGTGCGGGGGCGACCTCTGCAAGCAGACAGACATACATCTCGGGAAACGCGGTAAAGGATGCGGCCGAAAAGCTGGCCGATTTTCTGCTCAATGAAGCCGGGGAGGCGATGGGAACCAGCAGGGACTCGCTTCGGTTGGAGGGAGGCTCGGCTGTGGCCGAGGAAGACGTCTCACAAAAGATCTCCATTGCCGAGCTCTCCGAGAGGGCTCATGAAAAGGGAGAGGCGCTTGTCTTCGAGGGGTTTTTCGACCCGTTGACCACCCCGCTTGACCCTGATACCGGGGAGGGAGTCCCTTATGCTACTTACGCCTTTGCCACTCACTTGGTACTAGCTGAAGTGGATGTGGAGACCGGAAGGGTTCGGGTTCCAAAGGTGGTGGCGGCCCATGATGTCGGCAGGGCGGTCAACCCTTCAAATGTTGAAGGCCAGATTCAAGGAGGGGTGGCCATGGGACTCGGGTTCGCTTTGACCGAGCAGTTCATTCACGGAATCACCTTGTCCTTGGCCGACTATCATATCCCGACCAGTATGGACATGCCGGCGATCACAGCGATCTTGGTGGAAGACCAAGAACCCAGCGGGCCTTTTGGAGCCAAGGGTGT
Source organism: Desulfobacteraceae bacterium (assembly GCA_046538465.1). Classification (GTDB taxonomy): domain Bacteria; phylum Desulfobacterota; class DSM-4660; order Desulfatiglandales; family HGW-15; genus CAZYJR01. The sequence goes on from JBKHIW010000093.1 coordinate 2,499, forward strand.
GGGAGAGCCGGCTCTTATACCTACTGCGCCGGCGATTCTTAATGCCATTTCAGACGCCCTGGGAGTGAGGATCTGCAGTCTGCCGGCCCATACTGAGCGGGTTCGGGAGGCGGTTCTCACGGCTTCCGGGGTATAAGGAAGGAGGAGCAGGACCATGTCGAAAGTGATGCTTAAAAATATCGGCACTCTGGTTAGCGGGGATATCAACAACCCAATCCTTTCCGCGGACGCCCTGTGGATTGAAGAGGGGCGGATCACCAAAGTGGGGGCCGCCGGGGATATGGACCAGGGCGCAGCGGATACGGTTATAGACTGTGGGGGCACTACTGTTGCCCCGGGCCTGATCGACTCTCATGTTCATCCTGTCATCGGGGACTTCACCCCCAGGCAGAGCCAGCTCGGCTTCCTTGAGAGTGAGCTCCATGGAGGAGTGACCACAGCCATATCAGCGGGAGAACCCCATACGCCGGGCAGGCCGAAGGACCCTGCCGGGGTCAAGGCCTTAGCCATCCTGGTCGCCAAGTCTTTCGCAAATTTCAGACCCGGTGGTATGAAAGTCCTCGGGGGGAGCGTCATTTTGGAAAAGGGACTGGTTGAGGAGGACTTCAAGGAGATGGCCCGTGAAGGAGTCCGGGTGGTGGGAGAAATCGGACTTGGCTCGGCCAAGATGGCCTCTGACGCCGCCCCTCTGGTCAAAATGGCCAAAAAGTACGGCATGACCGTGATGATGCATACCGGGGGGACCTCCATACCGGGGAGCAGCACGGTTACGGCCAATGATGTCGTGGAGGCGGATCCGGATGTGGTATCCCACCTCAACGGAGGCCCCACCGCCATTCCCATGGAGGAGGTGAAAAGATTGATAAAAGATACCTCCATGGCCCTGGAGATCGTCCACTGCGGCAACCCCAAGGTGGCGGTTGAGGCTGCATCCCTTATCCTGGAGAACAACTGCCTGGATCGGCTGATTATTGGAAACGATGCTCCTTCCGGGACCGGTGTGGTGCCCCTGGGCGTCCTCAGGGTGTTGAATCTTCTTGCAAGCCTGACCCCGCTCAAGCCTGAGCAGACGATCTGCGCGGCCACCGGGAATACCGCCCGTCTTTACAAGCTGGAGCGGGGACTGATCGAGGCGGGCAAGGAGGCGGACCTGGTGATAATGGATGCACCCATGGGCTCAGTGGGAAAGGACGCCCTTTCAGCGATTGAAGCAGGCGACGTACCGGGCGTCTCTATGGTGTTGGTGGACGGCAAGATAGTGGTTAGCAAGAGCAAAAACACCCCGCCGGCCACCCGCATGCCCAGCGTGGAAAAGGGGAGTTGAGCCGGAGCCGGCAAAAGGGGGAAGGGCATTGGTTATTGTTGATCCGGAGAAATGCACCGGTTGCGCGCTCTGCGTGCAGGACTGCCCCTTAGGGGCTATCAGCCTTAGAAAGAAGAAGGCCTTCATCGCGGAGGAGGTGTGCACCCAGTGCGGGGCCTGTGTCAGGGTCTGTCCTGAGGGTGCCTTGAGCCTGGAAAAGGAGGCCCTCTCAGACTCGGTTATGTGCGAGGCCTGCCCTATAGGCTGTCTGATTAAAGAGGGGAATCAGGGGGCTTGTCGGAGGTATATGAACCAGGGCGGGGTGTTGCTAAGGCTCACCCCGCTTCATTATATGGAGGACGTGAAAGAGGCTGTGGGCCCTGAACCACTGGAGACCTTTTCCACTCCTTTTATTACGGGGATCGGTGCCGGCACCACCTACCCGGACTGCAGGCCTGCACCTTACATTGTCCAGGGCAAGAGAGATCAGGTGGACCTGGTTACAGTGGTCACTGAGGCGCCGCTTTCCTATAGCGGAATCATGGTGAAGGTGGACACAGACGTGCCCATAGGCGAGGAGGGCGCTGCTGTGTATGCAAAGAAGAGGAAGGTGGGGATGGTGGTCACCGAGCAGTACGGCTCCAAGATGCTCTCTATCGGCGGTGTAAATCTCCTCACTGGAAAAGACGGACTGCTGGTCGCCAGGACCGTTACTGATATAGCCAACAAGAAGCAGGTCAGACTCAGAGTGGAAGGCGGGGGGAGGCTGGAGATCAAGGTCGGTGAAGAGCCGGTTATTAACGGACAACGGCCCGGGAAGATGAGAGTCGGTTGCGGGAGCGCCACACTCGGGCTCTTTGCTCAGTTGCTGGAGAGGGCGGCCGACGATGTAATTGTGCTGGATTCGCATCTTACAGGGCTTTTGAGCGAGCATGCCGCAGGCAGGTATGTAGGGGTCAAGCCCTCAGGGGTGAGGCTCAGATTCAGGCAAAGCACTCCCGGCCGCTACTTCGGGGACAGCGGCGGGGGATGGGGCGGGACCTCCATCACACGACCGACCGAGGTCATCGCAGGGATAGATCCCAAGACGGGACATCCTGGGATGAGGATCCTGGTGACCGAGACCACTGGCGAACGGGCCGCAATGCTGGAGGTTGGCGAGGATTGGAGCCTCCGGGAAGTACCGCTTACAGAGGCGGCTGCTGAGGCCTTGGAGGCGATATCCAAAACCTGCGAGATCTCTCTTGTCTCCGGCCTTTATATGGGGGGTGCGGGCGGCAGCGCGCGGGCAGGGGTGGTCCGCTATCCCATCAGGCTGACCCGGGCCGTACACGAGGGGAGGGCCAGGCTGACAGTGGGCGGCGCTCGGGCCTTTGTACTGCCGGGCGGCGGAATCAATTTCATGGTGGATGTGGCCAAAGTAAAAGGCCCCTCATTTTACTGGACCCCCACTCCGGCCACCATATGCCCTATCGAGTACACCATGGAGCTGAAGGACTATCGGGAGATGGGCGGACACGTGGAGGCCATGAGGCCGTTTGAGGCGTTGGACCCTGAAACGCGGAGGGAGTGATACCGGATGCCTTATCAGGCAAGGATAGATTTTCTTCCCGAAGGAAAAGTGCTGGCCGAATGCGGACCCATGAGGCTGGTGATATCCGCATCCGGCGAACAGGGCCCTATGCCGAGAGAATCCCTGAAAGCGGCCGAGGAGTCGTTCACGGCCCTGGAGAAAGTAGCCGGTGAGAGGGCCCTGCTCGGAAAAGGCTTTTTGAAGGAGCGGTGGAAGATACGGGAGAACCTGAATATCGCCATGCTGGAGAGCGTCTTGGCCGTGAACGACGGTGAGCTTACCCCCATGGCCGCGGTAGCAGGAGCCATCGCCGATTATGTGGCCGACTTCCTGGTGAATCTGGGGGTCCCAAGGGTGGCTGTAGACAACGGAGGGGACCTGGCGGTCAGGATTGGCTGCGGCGGGGCGTTCAGTGTGGGCGTTCGTACGGACGTGCGCCTGAGGGAGATCACACATGTTATAACCTTGATCAGTCTACTCCATCCTGGGGCGTGGCCACCAGCGGGCTCGGGGGCAGGAGTCTTACCAGAGGGGTTGCATCTTCGGCCACGGTGATTGCATCCAGAAGCGCCCTTGCGGACGCTGCGGCTACGTCCATTGCTAATGCCACTCATGTGGATGATGAAGAAATAGTTCAGTTGCCTGCCGAGGAGGTGGATCCTTATACGGACATACCGGGTGTGCCGGTGACCGTAAGAATGGGTGAGCTGCCTGGGGAAAAGGTGGACCTGGCGCTCAATAGGGCCAGGAAAAGGGCTGAGCAGCTGGTCGAGGCACGGGTGATTTTCGGTGCTCTGGTGGCAGTTCAGGGCGAGGTGACCATGACGGACTTTTTTCGAGAGCATATGATCACCTGCAATTGATTGGTTCAATCGTTATCACCAGGTATCTAAGGAGGTGCTTTGTATGGAAGTCAGAAAATATGTGACCACTATGGAAGAGATTCACATGGAAGGTGGGAAGAAGATGGATCCGCCGGGCAGAAAGGCTGCGGCCATGGCGGTCATTCGAAACCCGTTCGCCGGTCGGTATCAGGAGGATCTGACCGAGCTGATGGAAGCGGGTGAGGAGCTGGGAGACATCCTGGGGAAGAGGGCTGTAGAGGCCCTGGGGGTTCCCGCGGAGGAAGTGGAGAGCTATGGAAAGGCGGCGATCGTAGGAGAAAACGGTGAGAGGGAGCATGCCGCCGCTATTCTTCATCCCAAGCTGGGCGCCCCGTTTAGAAACGCTGTGGGCGGGGGCAAGGCCATAATCCCCTCGGCTAAGAAGATGGGGGCACTGGGAGCCGAGATCGACATACCGATCCATTACAAGGATGCGGCTTTTGTAAGAAGCCACTTCGACGCCATGACCGTGAGGGTTGACGACGCGCCCAGGGCGGACGAGATCGTGGTGTGCCTGGCCATAACCAATTGCGGTAGGCCTCATCCTCGAGTAGGGGGGCTGGAGAAGGAAAACGCCAAGAAGGAGGACGGCTTGAGATAGGCTTATCGGTGTCAACCCAAACAAGGAGGG
>JBKHIW010000094.1:0-6884 GCA_046538465.1 Desulfobacteraceae bacterium
GTTTGAATACCTTTTCCAAGGCCTGGTTCTGGTTGGAGTTAGGGGCCAGAATGTGCCCGATTTTCAAGGTCTTGGCACCGACAGCACCGGGCGCAGCGAAAACCACGGCCGCCATCACTGCTAAGATCGCCGTCAAAAAACTTCCTTTCTTCATGCCATTCATTCCGTTACCTCCCTTGCTTATATTGAAATCTTATCGGTCCTCTCAGTTCACCGAGCCTATAGACGGCCACTGAACATGGTTGGGAAGCTATCACCTCCCCTCATTCAACCACTTTCAAGATCATGCTTTTCACTCATCTTCGGAATAGGCCTTTTCAGGCGAGGGATGCTCCCTCATGAACTCCCTTAATCTCTTGGTCTCCTCTGCAGGCGGCTTTCGCCAGAGCCCTGCCCGGCTTACCGCGGGGTATCCAGCCTTTTGGCAAAGATCCACCATCATCTCGGCCTGTTTGAACGCCGCCACCATGGGGTCGATAACCGGGACCCCGATCACTTCCACTGGGTCTTGTTCAAAGACCTTGGTGAAAATGGAGCCTATGATGGTGCAGCCTGGGATGATCACCTCGGCTTGATCTTCTTCCACACACTTCCGACTGACCTCCACCACACGTCTGGCTATTTCCTCTGAAGGCGTGATCTCAGGATAGAGATCACATGCAGTGATTCCGATCCACCGTAGAGAAGCGACCTTTTGTCTCACCCCATAGAGGTCGACCAAACGCATATCGATACCGCCGACGGTCATGGGATCGGTGGAAACCACACTGAAGCGCTTACCCATCATGGAGGCCAGGTGGGCCGAGGCCTCGAATGTGGCTGTTACCGGTATGTCCACAATAGACCTGGCTTCCAGGAGCCCGGGGTCCAACATGCAAGACAAGACCGCGGCGTCATATCCCTGCCTCTCCGCTTGAATAATCCGCTCCACTGCGGCGTTTACGCACTTGAGGGTATTGTAGACATAGGTGTTGTAATTCAGGGGAAAGACCTCATCCAGGCACTGGAAGTCGAACGTAGTGTCCGCACGTGCCACCCGCTGTAGATTCTCCTCGCCGAAAGGCTCTGTCTTGCCGAACGGCGAAAGCACCAAAATCTTCATTGTCCTCGTCCTCCTTCCTCAGCTCTCCACCCGGCCCGAGCCGGACTGGCGCAGGTTCCTCGTTCCCTCTTCATCGATGCTGCCGTCGGTGCCTACCGCCACGCAGTATTCGCTGGCCGCCCTTTCCACACTGATAAAACCCTCCATTACATCCCTACGAACGAGTTCAGGGTCGCGCTTCAAAGGGTCCCCGAATCCTCCGCCGCCTGCTGTCTGGAGCACGATCCGCGTACCCGGCTCCACTTGGGTGGTGGTCTTGGTTGGTAGGTCCCTACGGGTTCCATCCGCTTCTATCACCCAGGTTGCAGACGCCCCGCCCGGTTTTCCTCCCTCCAGGCCCCACGGGCGGATGGCACGCCTCTCCGTGCCTATGGATATGGTGGTCCTGTGGTTTACCGTGGTGATCTCCCTTGTCAGACCCAGCCCTCCTCTGAAGCGACCCGGGCCTTCGGAGTCCGGAACCAGGCCGTACCGCTCCACACGCAGAGGGTAGGCGATCTCGATCACCTCGGTGGGGGTGTTCATGGTGTTGGTCATATGGACGTGAACCCCGTCCATACCGTCTGAGTTGAAAAGGGCGCCCTGCCCCCCGCCGTAGGTCTCGACGTAGGAGTAGTATTCGTCTGTCCGCGGGTCCAGACCTCCGACGGTGAAAATGCTCATACTCCCGGTGGATGCAGCCGGCACCCGCTCGGGGATGACCTTGGACAGGGCCCCGAGGATCACCTCCGTGATCCTCTGAGAAGTGTTGATGTTGGCATTGGAAACCGGGGCCGGGAACCTTGGATTGACCAGTGTACCCTCTGGGGTGATCACTTCGACCGGCCTGAAGGTTCCGCCGCTGGAGGGAAGCTCCGGTCCGATCGCGGACTTGAGCGCATAGTATACGCAGGCCAGGGTGACCGCCCGGGTGGAATTGACCGAGCCCCTTGCCTGATCGTTGGTCCCTGTAAAATCAACCAGGATTCTGCCGTCGCTGATGCTCAATGATACAGCTATCTTTAGAAAATCATCGATTAAACCGTCTCCTTCCAGGTAGTCCTCAAAAACAAAATCACCCCTAGGCAGATCGTTGATCGCATTGGTCATACGGCGCTCAGCATAGTCCATGATGGCATCCATATAAAAGCGAGTCTCATCCACGCCGTATCTGGAGATCACCTCACGGATGCGGCGTTCACCAACGTTGTTGGCCGCCATCTGGGCCTGAAAATCTCCCCTCATCTCGTAACTGGTGCGGACGTTATTGGAGATCAGGCCCATGATCTCCTCATCTACCTCCCCCTTCTTTTTCAGCTTGACCGGCGGAATGCGGATGCCCTCCTGAAAGATCTCTGTGGAAATGGTGGGCATGCCGCCCGGGACCATGCCGCCCATGTCCACGTGATGGGCCAAATTGGCCAGCAGGGCCACGCATTCCCCTTCCAGAAAGACCGGGGTTATCATGACCACGTCAGGCAGATGCGACCCGCTTATATAAGGGTCGTTGGTGATAATGGCGTCCCCCGGCTCCAATCTTTCAATGGGGTAGCGCTCCAGGGTCTTCCGAACCACCGACACCATAAGGCCCAAGTGCAATGGGATATGCTCGGCTTGCGCCACCAGATCCCCGTCGGCCGTGTATATCGCTGTCGAGCAATCCCTGCGGTCCTTGATGTTCGGTGAGAGAGCGGTCCTTATAAGCGCCGCTCCCATCTCCTCGGCCACAGACTGGCAAGCATTCCGCATAACCTCCAGGGTAATAGGGTCAACCGTTTTCATTTGGATTCTCCTTCGGCGGTGATCACGAGATTGCCGTATGGGTCGGCGACCGCCTCATAGTCCGGGAAGACCAAAATGGTGGAGTCCAGCTGCTCCATCACCGCCGGCCCAACCACCCTTTGACCGGAAAGAAGGGCCTCCCGCTGGTATATCGGGGTTTCTACCGGACTTGCGCCCTTGAAAACCACCTTCCTATGGGCAAAGGGCTCAGGAGCGGAGACGGAGCCCTCGACGCTCTTTTCCAATGATGCCTCAGGCAGCTTACCCCAGGCCACCACCCGGAGGTTGACCAGCTCCACCGGCTCGTTTCTCCTAGCGTGGCCGTAAGTCTTCTCATGTTCGCGGTGAAAGGCTTCCACCGCTTGGCGCAGCGCTTTTGGATCGAGGTCCCCGCTCTTCATAGGGACCTGAAGCTCATAGGCCTGGCGTGAGTACCGCATATCCGCCCGCCTCTCAAGGACAATGCTCGACTGATCAAATCCTTCTTTGCGGAGCTGCGCCTCCCCTTCTCTTTCCAGGGACTGGTAGACCTCTTGGAGCGAGGCCACATCGGCCTTTTCCGAAGTCACGATGTTGGTCTGCACATAATCGTGGCGTACGTCGGCCGAAAGCATGCCGAAAGCCGAAGCGATCCCGGGGTGGGGAGGAATCACTATCCGAAGCATGTTAAGGGCCTGTGCCAGTTCCACTGCATGCAACGGTCCCGCCCCGCCAAAACCCACCAGTGCGAAGTCCCTGGGATCATAGCCCTGCTCCACCGAGACCCGGCGGATTCCGCGGATCATATTGGCGTTCATGACAGCTATGATCCCCTCCGCAGCCTTTTGCGTGTCCATGCCCAACGGCCTTGCTATCTTCTCCTCCACGGCTTGATAGGCCTTTTCCAGATGCATCTCCATTTCCCCGCCCAATAGGTGAGTGGGGTTGATGCGGCCGAGGATGGCGTTAGCATCAGTAGCCGTAGGTTCGGTCCCTCCCCGGCCGTAGCAGACCGGTCCGGGATCCGCACCGGCACTGTGAGGCCCCACCCTCAAGGCCCCTCCACTGTCGATCCATGCGATGCTCCCCCCGCCCGCTCCTATGGTGTTTATGTCGATCATGGGAAGCTTGATGGGATAGCCGCCGATTTGGCTCTCAGTGGTAAGCCTGGGGATGCCCTTCTCGATCAGGGAAATATCCGAGCTGGTTCCCCCGATATCAATGGTTATCACGTTCTTGTATTCCGTGGACCCGGAAAGCAACACCCCGGTCAGGACACCGCCTGCCGGGCCGGACAGCACGGTCCTCGCACTCATCTCCCTGGCCATCTCCGCGGTGATGACCCCGCCGTTCGACTGCATGATGTATAGCTCCGATGCCACGCCCAGCTCTCTGAGGCGCCCGTCAAGGAACTCCACGTAGTTGTTCACCTTGGGCATCACAAAGGAGTTTATGCAGATGGTGCTTGTCCGCTCGTACTCCCTGAACTCCGGTAGCACGTCTGAGGATAGAGTCACATAGGCCTCGGGGTGAATGCGCTCGATAATGCTGAGGAGTTTCTTCTCATGGATTGGATTGGCATAGGAGTGCAGCAGGGATACAGCAATGGAGCCGACCCCCCTTTTCTTTATCTCCTTTATCACTGCCTCGGCTCCTGCCTCGTCCAGGGGCCGGTGCACCTCGCCTGTATAGAGGATCCGCTCCTCGACGCCGTAGGCAAGACGCCTGGGAACAATCGGAGGCGGTCTCCTGGCCCAGAAGTCATAAAGATCAGGCCGGTTCTGCCTCCCGATCTGTAAAATATCCTCAAATCCTTTAGTGGTTATAAGAGCGGTCTCCGCGCCTTTGTGCTCCAGCAAGGCGTTGGTGGCAACCGTGGTCCCGTGCAGCAGGAACTGTATACCCTCTGCTGTTATTTTTCCCTCCTGCACCAGCTTCTCAACGCCTTCGATCACCGCCAGTGCGGGATTGGCCGGAGTAGAAGGCACCTTGGTGACCGCCAGAGAGCCCGTCTCCTGGTCGACAACACAAAGATCCGTGAAGGTTCCTCCTGTGTCCACCGCCAATCTAAACCGTTTATCCACTTGTCCGCCTCTCTGCTCGTACCATAATTTATGAAACTGCGGCCTATAGCATTCCCGTTGTGGTCCCCCCGGCCTCCTCGCCAAGCCCCGCAGCCTCCATGAGAATATCCAAGTCCTCTGCAGGAGGGCTGAGGTACCTGATCACCCTGGAATGGAAGAGCTTCACGTGCTCGGTTATAGTGGCTACCAGCTCTCTTTGCCTCCGCTCCTTGACCTGGCTTATCAAAGCCTGATGGTCTCGAGTGACCCTGCTGAAATGGGCCTCTAAGTCGTTCGGTGCCATGCGCTTGCTGTAGGAGAGATAAGCCAGCCGTTGCGCCTGATTTTGAACATGGTGCAGCGCAGAGGCCAAAAACTGATTCCCGGTGGAGTCGTACAACACCCGGTGAAACCGGCTGTTCAGCAGGGTCACCTGCAGGTAATCCTCTTTTTCCATTGCTTCCTGGAGCGAGTCGTGAAGCCTTTCCAGTTCTCTTACATGCTCCTGACCGGCCCTCCTGGCGGCCAAAAAGGCACAGTTTCGCTCCAGCAGGGTCATTGCCTCGAAAAGCGCTCGCACATCCTCCAGGGTTACCGGCTTGACAAAGAACCCCCGCTTAGGGACCGCCTCTACCAGCCCTTCTGCAGCCAGCCTGAAGAGGGCCTCCCGGATCGGGGTGCGCCCTATCTCCAGCCTTGTCTCCAGGCTGCGCTCGTCCACTTGAGCCCCTGGACGAAGCTGAAGGGAGACAATAAGCTCGTTTATCCTGCGATAAGCCAGCTCACTGAGCGAAAGACCCTGGTTCTTCGGCATCTATTCCTCCCATATTTGAATTATATTCGTATTATATTTTTATTAGACTGTCAAGCATGGACTTCCCGGCCCCCGAGTCGGGAGTGCAGCGGATTCTCATGTACTGGAAAACTAGATGGTCCTTAGACCCTGGTCTCGCCCTTGAAAAGCTTCTCCAGCCGCTCGTAGCTCTCCACCAGTCTGCTTCCCAAGAGCTCTGCCAGGCGTTTGTAGTAAATCATGGCGTTTTTCGGATCTTCGGCCGCAAGCCGTTCGAAATCCTCCCGATCCAATTTAAGAACAGTGACTGAATCGACACATTCGGCGGTCGCGGAGTAAGTCTCGCGGCCTGCCAGGCTGTCCCAGCCGAACGTAGTGCCCGGCCGGCTTACCTCATGCGCTACGTGTCCTCCCTCTCCCAACCTCAGCCGGACCCTTCCGCTCAAAAGCAAATAGGCATATTGAGCCGGGTCCCTGCGACGGAACAATATTGATCCGGCCGGATGAGTGTCCTTGGAACAAAGGGCCCTGAGCGACTTGGCAAAACCCTGATCCACGCCGCGGGTAAGGTCTGCTTGACGTACGTCCATGACCGCCTCCTCGCTCTTTCTTTAAAAAAGCATCACTGATCCTGGTTTAAGGCGTCGATCAGCTCCCTCAGCCGACCGTACTCCTTGCGATTAAAGGGAATCAGCAGCCGGGGCAGAGACAATATCCCGGGTTCATCCTCCTCCTGGGGAAGGGCCTCTGACTGGGACATCTCGCCCCCTGGAGTCAAGATGTCGGCATAGTCCCTGTTGAGCCTGTCCAAGGTCTTGGAATTCAGGAAATCTTTCAGGCGGATGACCAGATGGGGGCCTACAAAGCGCATGCTGTGATAACGGCGATAGAAGAGGTTTATATGAGAAAGCGCGTCTTCACCGGATGTAACGTGGGTGAAAAGACTGAAATCCGATGGGCTGACCGCGCCCCTGGCCAAGAGCTCCTCCTCGACAAAATCCCGCCAAGTTTCCCAGTAGGTGCCTCCCGGAACGTCGAGGAGCACGATGGGCATCGGCTCACGCTTTCCCGTCTGGACAAGGGTAAGCACCTCCATGGCCTCGTCCAAGGTGCCGAAACCGCCGGGGAACAGGACCACGGCGTCGGCCTCCTTTACAAAGGCCACTTTCCGGTTAAAAAAATACTT
>JBKHIW010000095.1:0-6875 GCA_046538465.1 Desulfobacteraceae bacterium
CCCTTGCCCCTTCCAGGGCCGCTGTCATCCCGGAGACGCCCCCTCCGACCACCAGGATGTCCTTGTACATCTCCTCCTCGGGCATGAAGGGCTCGGGCAGACTCATATGCTCCACCTTGGCCAGGCCCATGCGGAGATAATCCTCGGCCATCATCTGGGTGTCTTCGTCCTGGGGTTTGTGGCACCACACCACCTGCTCCCGGAGGTTGACCCTGTCCACTATGCAATTGTCAAAGCTGAACACGTCATACATCACGCGGGGTGAGCAGGCGCCGATGACAATCGTGTTGACTCCCTCGTCCTCTATGTCCTTTTTTATCAGCTCCACCCCTTCCTTGGAGCACAGATTGGGGTGATTCTTCAAGACGGCGACGGTGTGGTCTTCCGTTCCCGACTCACCCAACTTTTCTATGTCCAGGGCATCCCCGATGCCGCATCCGGTGCATATATACACTCCTATCTTTTTGTCGTCCATTGAGCCTACCTCCTCGCGATGGATTGAATGGCCTTCAGGGCTGCAGCAGTCCCGTCCTGTACCGTCTCAGCCACCGAAAAAGGACTCCTGGAGCAGCCGGCCGAGTAAATCCCCGGCCTGGCGGTCTGAGCGGCTACGAACCCGTAATCATCGTAAGCCACGTCCACTGGGAGGGGGTCCTCCGCCGTGTTGGGCTGCATACCCGTAGCCAAAACAGCCATGTCCACGGTGATCTCTTTGAGTTCTTCCTTGGTCGTGTCCTCCACCCTGAGCACAAGGCCGTCCCCTGATTCACTCTGCGTTATCTTGGCTACCTTACCCTTGAAGAACTCGATATTCTCGTCCTGTTTGACGGTCCTGTAAAAGCTCTCCAGCCGGTCAGTAGCTCGAATATCGATGTAAAATATATATATTTTGGCGTCCGGGCACTGCTCACGGACGTAAGTCGCCTGCTTCATAGAGGCGAGACAGCAGACACCGGAGCAGAAAGGAAGGTGGTTTTCATCCCTGGATCCGGCGCATTGCACAAAGGCCACGGTCTTGGGCGGCTCGCCAGTCGAGGGCCGGACTATCTTGCCTTTGGTGGGCCCGGAATAAGAGGCCAGCCTCTCCATCATCACATTGGTGATCACGTCCGGGTAGTTCCCGAATCCGTAGAGATCGAGCTTATTGGCGTCATAGGGCTTCCACCCGGTCGCCCAAACAACGGCCCCCACCTTGAGATCCATGACCTGGGGGGCCATTTCCAAATCTATTGCGTCATACGGGCAGGCGTCTTTGACCTTTTGGGCCTCATCACTCTTGACCAGCTCCGGGTCAAGGACATAACGCATGGGATACGCCAAATCGTGGGGCAAATAGGCCGCCTTTATCTTGTCCATGCCGTAGTTAAAGGGATTGTCAACTTCCAGGGCACAAGCTTCAGCGCATTTTCCACAGCATGTACAATTTTCGTTGACGTATCTGGGGTGTAGCCTGATGCTCACATCAAAATCCCCCTCTTCCCCGGAAATCTTCTCCACCTCGGCGAGAGTGAAGCAACGAATCCGTGGATTAGTTTTTATGCGCCGGAAGTTTATTTCCAGTCCGCAGTAAGGGGGGCACAGTTTAGGGAAATAATGGTGAAGCTGGGCCACCCTGCCTCCAATATAAGGATTTTTTTCAACAATATAGGTATCGTAGCCTGCCTCGGCCGCTTCGATGGCGGCGGTGAGCCCGCTCATCCCGCCACCGACCACCAGGATACTTTGGGTCTCGTTGCTTGCCATGCTCATCCTCCTAGACTCGTTGGGATATACCGCAAGCGACCCTCCAAAGGGTCGCTTTCTCCAGCCGAAGAATCGCTCCCGTCCGGCACACTTGCACAAAACAACCCTGGGCCCGGAGTCTTCGGCCCGGCAAAGCCCCTGGACCTATGCTGAAGAGCTGAGAACATTAGGGCCCGCTAGGATTATACGGGCGGAGACCCGGATCCCGGGCCTTTTTTAGACTCCGTCAGGGCTGGCTCTATATACATAAAGCAGGCTTCGAATGCAAACAAAAAAAAGAAAATATTCCAGAACGAATACCACTTACACCGGCTGACAAAAGAGACCCCGGCACCCATCCGGGCGTCCGGGGTCTCTCTCGGGTTCACTCCCTCTCGAAGGAGGGAGATCGGTCATTCACAACGCAAGTCTAGACACCCGGCATAGTCCAGATGTCTCTCTTCATCATCTCCCACTGGCCGGAATTGGAATCCCAGCGGCAGTTGGCAAAGCACTTCCAGTTTTCCTCGTCCATCTTGGGCGTATCGGAGCGGAAGTAATACCCGGGCCACCTGGTCTCTTCCCTGAAGAGCATGGTGCGGATGTGGGATTCTGCTATCCACATCCTCTGGGTATTCTCCCAGCAGCGCATGAGTTCGTGCAGATCACGCGCGGCCTGCTTGTCCGAGTCCTCCCTCAGCCATTCCATCAGCTCCAGGCCCCGCTCCAGCAGGGACTTGGAAGTCTTGAAGGCCGAGCTCACGCCGCCGGCGTACTCGTCCATGATCTTCTGCAGCCTGTGAAGAAACTGCCTGGGCATGATGTAATGGGTGTTGATCTCGGGATCGGTGAACTCATCCTTGTGCTGTTCAAAGAGCTCAAAGGGCTTGAGGATCTTGGCCTTCAGCTCTTCCACCTTGGCCATATCCACATTCGGCTCTTCACCCTTTTCCAGGATGTATTTGACCGCGGCCTTACCGGCTATCCGCCCCTCGGTGTGTGAACCGGAGGAGAACTTGTGGCTGGACGCGCCGGAGGCATCTCCTACTGCAAACAGGGCGTCCACCGTGGTCATGTTCGCGTATCCCCACTTGTAGGGGGTGTCCAAATCCTCGGGACCGCTTACCCAGGCACCGGAGGCGCCGGAATGCGAACCGATGAAGTAGGGTTCGCAGGCGGCGATCTCGGAGTGATTCTGCTCAGGATAGACGTTCATGGACGCCCACAGGATCGCCTGGGATATAGTCATATCCAGGAAGTCCTCCCAGGCCTCGCTCTCCAGCTCCTTCATCTTCTTCTTGAAGGCCTTGGGGTCGTCCTTGTACTGGTCGGCCAGGTTCTGGATGGCCTCATGGGTCTCCATATACAGGGGTCCCAGACCGGCCTCCACATCCAGCATTCCCAAGTAATTCCTCAGGTTGGCCGGAATCGGCTTTGCCAGGCCGTAAGGGGCCCAGTTGTTCAACTCTTCCTTTCGCACCACCATGTACTCGCCGCCCTCGGCGCTTATCGCGCGGGACTTGAACAGAAGGAACCAGGCTCCCACCGGGCCGTAAGCGTCCTTGAACCGAACCGGAATAAAGCGCACTTCCTGACAGGTCATCTCTGCACCGGCCTGGATGGTGAAGTATGCGCTGGAGCCCGAGTTGAACGGGGGGTACCAGGAGCGGCCGAAGCCCTCGCCCACGGAGCGCGGACGGAACACGTGAACCGCGCCGCCCAGACCCACGATAACCGCCTTGGCCTTGAATACATAAAACTTGTTTTCCCGGGTGCTGAAGCCGACAGCGCCCACACACTTGTTGCCGTCCATCAGGGGGTCTACGATGAAGACACGCTCGTAGATCTCACCGCCTGCATCAGCCAGTGCGTTCTTGGCTGCCTCTGCGATCAGGATCTTGTAGGACTCGCCGTTGATCATGAGCTGCCAGCGGCCCTCATGCACGTACTTGCCTTCTTCGTCCTTCCAGATCTTGAGGCCCCACTTCTCGAACAGGTGGACCGTACCGTCCACGTGCCGGGCGATATTGTAAACCAGGTCCTCCCGGGAGATGCCCATAAGGTCCTGGCGCACGTACTGGACGTACTCCTCGGCCGTATTATCGCCGGACCCTATTCCGACGTATTGGTTGATGGCCGAAAGACCCATGGCCACGGCGCCGCTGCGGTCAAGAGCAGCCTTGTCCACCAGGGTCACCTTAAGATTGTTCTTCTTGGCCCAGTAGGCAGCTTCGGTCGCTGCTCCACAGCCGGAGAACCCCCCGCCCAGAATCAGGAGGTCGGTGCTGACTTCTACAGTTTCAAAGTTCGCCATAATATTCTTCCTCCTTCCAGCTTATCTCGTGGGGACCGCGTCGAGTCCCAGGGATGCGGGTTCAGTGGCCAGTGCCTCACTGTTGATGTCGTCGTGGGTGGGGAAACCGCCCAGCGGATCCGCTGACCCCTCAGGCGTGGTCCTGATGGGGAACTTGAAACGCTTGACCGAGCCGTCCCG
Source organism: Desulfobacteraceae bacterium (assembly GCA_046538465.1). Taxonomy (GTDB): domain Bacteria; phylum Desulfobacterota; class DSM-4660; order Desulfatiglandales; family HGW-15; genus CAZYJR01. The sequence continues at coordinate 4,217 of JBKHIW010000095.1, forward strand.
AAACTTTACCGTCCACATAATGTCTTCGGACCCCCGCAGCGGGGTGGCGCTTCCGCCCATGGGCATGAAGTCCGCATAGCCCCTTACATCCATGGCCTGCTGAGGGCAAATCTTCACACAGCACATGCACTCCCAGCACATCTGGGGATCACGATTGTATGCCTTCATCCTCTCCTGATCCAATACCATCAGGTCATTGGGGCAGATGTACATGCAAGCGGTCTTGTCCTGCCCCTTGCAACCATCGCACTTTTCGGTAATCACATAACTTGGCATCCTAACACCTCCTGAAATGGCAAAATAAGATGGTACGCATCCTTTCCAATAATTGCAGGTCTAACTCCTTTACCCCCTCCTTTCTTTAATAATTCAGACTAATCCTTTTTCACCTCGCCGGTGGCAGCACCGTGAAGCTTGATCTCCACCTTATCCTCCAGGTTCTGATAGTACTCCTTCAGTATCTCCACCACCTCGAGCCTGGAAAATTCTTTAGGCAGGTCCTGGCCCTCGGAAAGCATCTTTCTCACCATGGTCCCAGACAGCAACATTCGGTCTTCCTTCCCATGCGGGCAGGTCTTCATGGAAGCCATGCCGTCGCACTTCCTGCAGTAGAACGTCCAGTCGATATTGAGGTTCCTGCATTTGAGGGCGCCTTCAGGGATCTCGTCGAAGATCTTCTGGGCGTCGAACGGACCGTAGTAATCGCCCACCCCTGCATGATCCCTGCCTATTATCATGTGGCTGCACCCGTAGTTCTGGCGGAAGGTGGCGTGCAGCAGGGCCTCCCTGGGGCCGGCATATCGCATCTCCATGGGATAGCCGCCCTGTATCACGGTGTCCTTGACAAAGTAATTGTCCACCAAGGCCTGAATCGCCCGGACCCTGACATCCGCAGGGATGTCCCCGGGTTTCAGCTTGCCCACAAGCTGGTGGATATATACCCCATCCATCACCTCCACCGCTATCTTGGCCAGGAACTCATGGGAGCGATGCATGGGGTTTCTGAGCTGAAGCGCTGCAACCCGGCTCCAACCCTTTTCATCAAACATCTTGCGAGACTCTGCGGGCCGGTGATAGATCTCCTTGAACTGCTCCGGGTAATAGCTCTCGCTCAGGACCTTCACCGGACCGGCCAGGTTGTACTTGCCCTGGGCCATAACCTTGGCCACACCGGGGTGCTCGCTGTCCGTGGTCTTGAATACTTGTTTGCATTCGTGTTCTTTGTCGATGGTGTACTTCTCGGAAATCTGCATAGTGGCGATGGTGGTTCCTGTCTCCTCGTCCACCAAGGCCACCTCATCCCCCTCCTTCACGTCCTCGTCGTCCGTGGAGAAGGTTATGGGGATGGGCCAAAATGTTCCGTCAGCCATGAGGTACTTGTCGCATACCCCCTGCCAGTCGGCCTTGCCCATGAAGCCGGTAAGCGGGGTAAACGCGCCGATTCCCAACATGATAAGATCCGAGGTCTCCCTAGTGGTCGCCTTAAGCTGCTTCAGGCCCTTCGCCTTCTCCTGCTCGGCCTTTAAGGCGTCGCCTTCGAGCAGGAGAGGCATCAGCCTCTCTTCCTTGCCGTGGGGTGGAACGAGCTTCGACATACACGGTCCTCCTTTGATTTCAATGGTTCTAACGGCCCAAAAAGCCCTAACCCTTTATTATCATAACTCTGTATTATATTGTGCAATTTAGAACAAGCACCTTTACATCGAAACCGACTTCAGTGTCAAGGAAAAACGAACAGGTCCCCAAGGTTGTTGGTCGAATTTTCAAAGTATATTGGAATCAATAAAGTTATTCTTTAAAATCAAAGGTTTAATCTTTGACTACCGCCCTGCCGGCCCTTGGTTGCAAGGAAGGGCCGGGGCGGAGGAGGCAAGCTTATGAACCATAAGGATTCGTATATAACAGTGTTGGGATCCGGTACTGCACAACCCCTGCCCGACAGGGCCGGGCCTTGTCTGCTCCTGGAGCATAAGGGATGCAAGACACTGATGGATATCGGGCCGGGGGCCCTGCGCCAGCTACGGCGGATAGGGATATCCCATTGGGAGGTCGATCAGATCCTGATCACCCACTTTCACCCCGACCATACCGGAGACCTGGTTCACATGCTTTTCGCCACCAGGCATCCGAGAGTTTTGAAAAACAGGAAGCCGCTTCTCCTCTGCGGGCCTCCGGGACTGAGACGCCTTGTTAAACGCCTGGAAGAGGCCTGGCACCCTTGGCTTTCACTGCCCCCGGAGATCCTTTCCGTGAAGGAGCTGACACCCGGCCGGCAGGACCGGAGAGAATCGTGTGTAAATGTGGCGGGAGCGGCGTGGACCGGGCACACGCCTACGAGCCTCGCCTACAGGCTGAGCTTTCCCCCGGGCGGGTCCATTGTCTACTCAGGTGATACGGGCCCCGCCCCCGAGCTGATTGACCTTGCAAAAGGCTGCGATCTGCTTATACTGGAATGCTCTTTTCCGGACGGAGCCGAGGCCCCGGGGCACCTGACCCCCTTATCCGCGGGCAAACTGGCCGCCTCGGCCGAAGCCCGAAAGCTCCTGCTGATCCATTTCTACCAGGAGGTGCTGGAAACAGACATTGCAGGCTCCTGCAGGCGGGCCTTCAAGGGCGAGTTGGTCCTCGGCCGGGACCTTTTAAGGATCAAGATCTGAGC
>JBKHIW010000096.1:0-6864 GCA_046538465.1 Desulfobacteraceae bacterium
GACCAAGGAGAGTCCGGGCGAGGCGGAACTCTTCCGCCGCCTGGTCGACTGCCTGGAGTGCGAGAGGAAGCACCTTATGGAGAGCAACATCGAGGGCCTCTGGGCGGTGATGGAGGACAAGAAAGACATAGTGAAGGCGATCGAGGCCATCCCCGCTGAAGAGCGGGGCCGCGAACCCGAGGTCTCCCTTTTGAAAGACGAGATCCGGCAGAGGACCAAGGAAAACACCACGTTTGTCAGGGAGTCCCTGGAGTTTTTTAACGAACTGATAGACATACTGGCGGGCGGTCGAGTGCAAAGCCGAGGGTACCGGCCTTCCGGGTCGGGCTCTCCGGAGGCCCGCCCTCCTCTTTATCAGAGAAAGGTCTAGGTCATGTCTGGAATAGGACTGGTGCTCAGCACTGCCAAGGACGCATTGCTCACTCAGCAATATGCTATGGACGTAACCGGGCACAACATAGCCAATGTGAATACAGAATCCTACTCGAGGCAGAGCCCGGTGATCGAGGCCAAGACGCCCGCCCCTTACGGGGGATTGATATTCGGCCGCGGGGTTGAACTCCAGCAAATCATGCGCCAAGGCGACACCTTCGTGGAGACCAGGCTGAGGGAGCGGCAATCCGACCTCTCGGCCATGACTGAGAAGGAGACCTACATGTCGGTCCTGGAGGGAGTCTTCAACGAGAGTTCAGGACGCGGCCTGAGCAGCCATTTCGAAGAATTTTGGACCTCATGGCACGACCTTGCAAACGACCCCTCGGGCTCGGCCGAACGTACCATCGTATATGAAACCGGCTCTTCTTTCGCTAGAAGTCTCCAGGAGTTAAGGCACGATGTCCAGCAGTTCGAGGAGGAGCTGAATCTTTCCATAGACGCGGGCGTGGAAAAGGTCAACCGGCTGACCGCACAGGTCGCCAAACTGAACGAGCAGATATCCAATATGGAGGTCACCGCCGATGCCAACGATCTCAGAGACCGAAGGGATGAGGTCATCAGAGAGCTCTCCGAGTACATGGACATAAAGGTCTTCCAGGATGCTGAAGGGCACATGACCCTAATAGCAAACACCGGTCACACCCTGGTGAGCAAGACCGAGTCTTACAACCTGGGCATGGACGATGACGAGATCGTCTGGGAGGGCTCGGGAGGCAACGAGGTTCCTGTAACCGACGGCATCCAAGGCGGGAAGCTGGGCGGTTGGCTGGAGGTGCGGGACGAAATCCTGCCCAAGTACACGGCCGAACTAGACGAATTGGCCAGCGCCCTGATCTGGGAGGTGAACAGCATCCACACGCAAGGGGTGGGTTTGAAGGCCATGGAGGAGGTCTCCTCCACATATGCGGCCTCTGACCCCGAAGAGCCCCTGGCCTCGGAGGACTCCGGACTCGCCTTCTACAACCGGATCAGGTCGGGCGAATTCACGATCACGGTCTACGACCAGGACGGTGAGCCGGTCGGGACCTCGTCTATCTCTGTGGATAAGGATGCCACCAAGCTCAAAGACGACGACGATCAAGAAGACAGTCTTGTGCACATTATTAATGACGACGAAAATGAAATATCGGAGTATCTCGAGGCCTCGGTAGGAAGTGACGGCAGGCTGACCCTGGCTGCAGAGAGCGGCTACAGCTTTTCCTTTTCAGAAGACACCAGCGGGGTGCTGGCGGCCCTTGGCATAAACACCTTTTTTGATGGAGAGGACGCCGCCGATATATCGGTAAACCAAGTGCTCGAAAACGACAAGGAGCTCATAGCCGCCGGCCGGGTGGACGATGAAGGGGCATTTGCTCCGGGGGATAACACCAATGCACTGGAAATGACCGAGCTCAGAGAGCGAAAGGTGGATCTAAACCGCTGGCGGTATGAGCGCGGCCAAGAGCCCTCGGCGACAGAGGTCTCGGATTCTTTAGAGGGCTTCTACCAGTATATCGTGGGGGATGTCGGCATCAAGAGTCAAGGGATAAGGCGGGAAAAAGAATATAACGACGTTTTGGTCAGCCAACTCAATGAGCAAAGAGACGCCCTTTCCTCGGTCAACCTGGACGAAGAGATGACGAACCTCATAAAGTTCCAGCACGCCTATTCAGCCGCGGCCAAGCTGGTTTCAACAGCGGACGAGATGTTCGAGACCCTGCTTCAGATGCGCTGAGACCGGGTGACGGCGGCTTGATTGAAGAAAATACATTGGAGGAGCGCCGGAGATGCGAATCGCAAATAAGACCATTTATGACACCATAAAAAACAATCTGTTTCGTACTTCGGATGAGATGACGCGCGCCAACCAGGTCATAAGCTCAGGCAAGAGGATCAACCGGCCCTCTGACGACCCGGTCGGGCAGGTGAGCGTACTAGGGCTGAGATCGTCCCTTGCCAATATCGAGCAGTTGGGACGGAACATCACCATGGGAAGGTCCTGGCTCGATATGGCAGAATCCGCTATGAACCAGACTGAAGAAGTCCTTTCCGAGGCAAAGGCCTTGGCGGTCCAGATGTCAAACTCCACCCAGGGCCAAACCCAAAGGGAAAGCGCGGCGCAACAGGTGGAGGGATATATCGAGCAGATCCTGAATGCCGCCAACACCCAGGTGGACGGCAGGTACATATTCTCAGGCACCAAGACCGACACCACGCCTTTTGCATATGACCGGGAGCAGGGGCAGGTGGACTACCAGGGAAACGGGACAAGCTTTAAGGTCAGGATAGGAAAAGACATGGAGGTGGAAGTCGGCCGGGACGGCAGAGATGTATTCGGAGACCCTGACGGCGACAGTATGTTTAAGACCCTTATCGACTTTGCCCATAGCCTCCGATCAAACGATGCGGCCGGCATACAAGATGCCATCGGGGAACTTCAAGGCCAACTGGACTCCGTCAACTCCTCAATTGCCGAAAACGGAGCCCGGTCCATTCGACTGAACTTGAGGGAGAGCATAATAGAGGATCTTGATCTTTCTTATACCGAACGAAAGTCCACGCTGGAGGATGCGGATCTTGCCGAGGCGGTTGTTGATCTCAAGACGAAGGAGCTGGCCTACCAAGCGGCCTTGGCTTCCTCGTCAAGGGTCATGCAAATGAGCCTGGTGAATTATCTTTGATCTTAGAAATCCCGCCGACAGGCGGTTCAGGATTGTGCTGGACCATGGAGGGCGCCAGTGCTGGTACTTACCAGGAAGGTCAACGAAAGCATTACTATAGGAAACAGGATTACGGTCAGCGTCCTGGAGATCCGCGGCAACCAGGTGCGGCTCGGCATAAATGCACCCAGGGAGACGCCGGTCAATCGTACCGAGATCTTTGAGGCCATTGCCAGGGAGAACATCCAGGCTTCCAGGCCTCCGCTGGACCTCGATCAACTCCAGGGCTCACTGCCCGCCCGCCTCGCCGAACGCAGGGACCGGGACCTAACATGAGCGCCATGAACAGAATCAAGACCACCCGATTTGGAGAGGTGGAAATCGATGAGGCAAAGGTCGTCCACTTCCACGAGGGCATGATCGGGTTTCCCGACCACCGGAACTTTGTCCTGCTGGAGCACAAACCGGGGTCCCCGTTCATGTGGCTGCAGTCAACCGAAGACCCGGACCTCGCCTTTGTGCTCACCAACCCTTTTATTATGAAAAGCGACTATTTAGAGGATCTACCTCACGAAGAGCGGCGCCGGGTGCTGGGAGAAAACGGCAAGAGCCCGCTGGTCCTGGCCGTGGTGACCATCCCGCCGGGCGATGCTCATCGAGCGACTGTAAACCTCCTCGGCCCTCTGGTAATAGATATAGAATCTAGGACCGGCCGGCAGGTCATTTTGGCCGGCTCTGATTATCACACCCGCCATCCATTGAGTTGATTCTTATAACAGTTGAAGGCTTCGCAAAAACCCGCCCGTAATTTCGACCCTCGCCGGCAATTTGCCAAAGCTTTGACGGCATTTCTCCGAAAAATGAATTGCCATTCCAGATTTTGCTGTTAATATATTGGCGTGCTGATAAACTAAGCCAAAATTTTGGCGACCTATAATCAACACACTTGAATGCAGGCGGAGCAATGGACATGGCGGAGCACAAAATCCTGGTCGTCGACGACGACCCGAAGATCAGGGAGAGATTCCAGGAGTTCCTGAGCACTGAAGGCTACTCCGTGGACACGGCCAAGGACGGCGAAGCAGCGAAGGGTATGCTGGATCAAGACTTATATGATGCGGTCCTTATTGACTTGAACATGCCGCGGGTCGACGGCATGACGCTCCTCAAGTACCTTGTGGACAATCACCGGGATACGGTGGGAATCATACTGACCGGGTACGCAACCATACGCAATGCAGTGGAAGCGATGAGGCTCGGGGCGGCTGACTATTTGGCCAAGCCCGCCAAAATGGAGGAGGTCAGGTTGGTTGTCCAGAGGGCGATTGAATTCCGGGACTTGAAAAGGGAGAACATCGCCCTCAAGAAGCAGCTAAAGAAAAAGTACAAATTCGAAAATTTCATTGGCGACAGCCTTCCCATGAGCAAGGTCTTCCGGGTGATTGAAAAGGTTGCTGACACGGACAGCACGGTCCTCATACTGGGCGAGTCCGGTACCGGCAAGGAGCTGGTGGCCCGCGCCATCCACTATCACAGCATGCGCAGGGAAAAGCCTCTAATCCCGGTAAACTGCGGGGCCATCCCTGAGGAGCTGCTTGAGAGCGAGCTCTTCGGCCACGAAAAAGGCGCCTTTACAAACGCCATACGGACCCGGATCGGCCGCTTTGAAATGGCCCACGGCGGCACCATATTCCTGGACGAAGTGGCGGAAATGAGTCCCCACCTTCAAGTCAAACTGCTCAGGGTCCTTCAGGAGCAGGAATTCGAGCGGCTCGGAGGCGCAAAGACCATAAAGTGCGACGTCCGCATACTGGCTGCAACCAACAAGGATTTGGATAGACTGGTTGAGGAAGGCTCATTCAGGGAGGATCTCTACTACCGGCTCAAGGTCATCCCCGTCTCGCTTCCCCCATTGAGGGAAAGAAGATCCGACATTCCCCTGCTCGCCCATCATTTCCTGGAAAACATGGCTCGGAACAAGAAGGGACATCCTATAGAAATCAGCAAAGAGGCGATGAAGGCCCTGATGAACTACGACTGGCCGGGTAATGTACGAGAGCTGGAAAACATCATCGAACGTTTGGTGATCTTGTCTGAAGGCGATCGAATCACCCTGGAGGACCTTCCTGAAAAGATAGCCCAAAGGATAACCATGGGCCTGGACAATGACGCCTTAATCCCTGAAGAAGGCCTCTCTCTTACCAACGCGGTCAGTGAATACGAACGGCAGCTCATAATAAACGCCCTGGAAAAGGCCGACTGGGTTAAAAACCGTGCAGCCAAGCTTTTAAAAATGAACAGGACCACCCTGGTGGAGAAGATCAAGAAACAAGGAATCGACAAGGATCGGTTGGCCGGCTGAAGCCGGAGGCACTGGAGGCAGGTCCTTCCCTTCTCATTTCTTGTATACGCTGGGACGGATATAGCGAAAGGGGTGGCTAACCCCGGTGAGGCTCTCTGAGTGCCCGATAAATAAGTAACCCGGAGATTTGATGACCTCATAAAGACGCGTGACCAACCTTTCCTGGGTGGGCTTGTCAAAGTAAATCATTACATTTCGACAAAAAACCACGTCAAACCCTTCTCTGAAGGAAAACGGCTCCATGAGATTCAACCTCTGGAAGCTGACCAGGCTGCGGACGTGGGCCTTGACCCGGTAGTATCCTTCCCAGTGGTTGATGCCTTTTTGAAAGTATTTGCGCCGCCATTGGTAGGGGACTTTTTCCACTCGAATTGCTCCATATACTCCTTTTTCAGCGGTTTGCAGTACCTTTGTAGAGATGTCGGTCCCCAGAATGAACAGGCCTTTGCCGCTATTGTCAGGCAGCGCTTCCAGGAGTGTTATGGCGATGGAGTAAGCCTCCTCGCCGCTTGAACACCCCGCGCACCAAACTCGCATCACCTTGCCCGTAGGCCCTCCCCCTGTGCCGAAGAGCTCAGGGACCGCTGTCTGGGAAAGGAATTCAAAATGCTTGGGCTCCCGGAAAAAGGCGGTAAGGTTGGTGGAGATGGAGTCCAGCAAAGGGATGAAGGCGTCTCCGGAGGTATCTTTCATCAAGAAGTCATAGTATTCCGAGACCGACTTAAACCGGGAATTGCGAAGGACCTTTGCCAACCGGGCTTTGAGCAGCTCTTGCTTCCCCTGGTGGAGATGTATACCGCATTTTTCGTAAATCAACTCGCTGAAGTTTCTGAAGTCACGCTCGCTCAGCTCCATGGCCGGTGGCGCCTCCTTAAGGACTTCGGGAGCTCTCGGCGCAAACGCCCCGGCTCTCCGTAGATCCGAAGTACCTTGGAAGCAAATGCAAGAAACAAGCCGGGAGCACGTCACAAAAAAAGAGGGAAAACTCTAAAGTTTTTTTCCGGGGTGCCGATGTCTGGGATCAAGGAGGAGGACATTGGTCACCACCCATCAAATACGAAATGTACTTCGCGTGTACGCCGACCAACTCAAGCGGAGGAACGCCGCCCCTCATGAAGTTTTGAATCACGAGCGCCCTCCGGCGGATCGTGTGGAAATATCCTCTGAGGCAAGGCAGCGGCAGATGCTCGACAAGATGTCGAAAAGTGTGGTGTCCCAGGCGACCCCCGGACCGGAGGAACCCGTGCAAGAATCGCCTAAAGGTGAAGAGTTCACCGGAGGCGGTCGAACAAAAAATGACTAAAATGCGTGACATCGTCGCTTGGAGGTTGATCACATGAAGATTGATGAAATCTATCAAAGTGCAAATCTGATTGAAAGTGCCAAAGGGAAGAGCACCGGCGCCAGAGAGGCCGAGCCTTCGGGGAC
>JBKHIW010000097.1:0-6835 GCA_046538465.1 Desulfobacteraceae bacterium
CCTGGAAGCGGCTCCTCTGGTCGTCAGGGTCGTTGAGCTCGGTGAACCCGTTCGCTATCTCTTTGCCGCCCATGAAGAGCTCGAACCGATCGGTCAACCCGGGGTCTTGATCGTTCTTACGGGAGAGGGGGGAGGTCTCGGTGGGGTAGCCGGTTACGAATGTAGGGCGGATCAAGCGGGGCTCAACCAGGTGATCAAAGAGCTTGGTCAGGATCTTTCCATGCCCGTCCCGCTCGGATATGTTCAACTCCAGCCCGCGGGCCGCTCCTGCTGCAGCCTCCCGGTCCTCCAGCACCCTTTGCTCCACTCCGCCCACTTCCCTCAGAGAATCCTTCAGGCTCAAGCGCGGCCATGGTGGGGTAAAATCCACCTCTTCGCCCTGGTACTGGATCTTCATACCGCCGCTCACCGTCTCGGCCAGCTCCTTGAAGAGCTCCTCGGTCAAGGTCATCAAATCATGGAACGTCGCATAAGCCATATAGAACTCCAGCATGGTGAATTCCGGGTTGTGCTTCAGGTCCACCCCCTCGTTTCTGAAGTTCCGGTTGATCTCAAAGACCCTCTCCAGACCGCCCACAACCAGGCGCTTGAGGTAGAGTTCAGGGGCCACTCTGAGATAGAGGTGCATCCCCAGGGCGTTGTGGTAGGTCTTGAAAGGCCTGGCGGTCGCCCCGCCGGGGATGGGCTGCATCATGGGGGTCTCCACCTCGAGGAAGTCCCCGCGGAGGAAGAACTCCCGAATCCGCTGTATGATTCGGCTTCGGGTCCGAAATACTTCCTGCACGTGATCGTTGACGATCAGGTCCAGGTAGCGCCTCCTGTAGCGGGTCTCCTTGTCCGAGAGTCCGTGCCACTTCTCCGGCAACGGTCTCAGGGACTTGGTCAGTAGGTGCACCTCGTCCGCCAGCAGGGTGAGCTCGTTGGTCCTGGTCCTGAAAAACGACCCCCTCACACCGATGATGTCCCCTATATCCAAGAGCTTGAATGCTTGAAATGCATCCCCGCCCACCTTGTCCTTTCGTATGTAGACCTGGATCCGCCCGGTCCGGTCTTTTATGTGAACGAAAGAGGCCTTGCCGAAATCCCTCCGGGACATGATCCTCCCGGCCATGCTGTGCCTCCCTGAGGCATGCTCCAAGGTCCCGCCGTCCATTGAACCGTATTTTTCCACGGCCTCGGACGCGGTGATATCCCTGTCGAATCCCGCCGGGTAAAGAGGCACGCCCATCTCCCTGAGCGCGTCGGCCTTTTTTCTCCTCTCCTCCACCAGCTTGTTGATCGCTTCCAAAACCGCTCCCGCTGCGCGCCCGGCAGGCTACCCCCGCTCAAACCGGACCGCAATTCTTAGTCATTTGCATAAGTTGAACGTACCCTTCTAATCCAATCCTCACCCATAGTCAAGGCAAAACCTTGAGCCGAAATTCGGCCCTCGAATCTCTTAGGAGAGCCTCGAGGACATGGAGAAGGACCGGTTTCATCCCATGCATTGAAAAGTCTCCTCCTTGGTGTTATTAAGTCGAAAGACAATCGGTCTTGGCCGCACCGCGAGCGGCCGGGGTGGTCTAACCAGGGGCGAGGAGGATGTGGAAATGGCAACAAAACTTTGGGAGCCTTCCGAAGATCGAATCCGCAGCTCGAACATGTATAGATTCATGTCCGAGATCAATCGGAAAGTCGACAAGGACTTTGACCGCTACGATCCCTTGTACCACTGGTCCGTAGAGAACATTCCCGATTTCTGGGCCTCCATGTGGGAGTTCGCGGACATCCGGGCTTCCAAGCCCTTTACCGATGTGGTGGACGACCTGACCAAGATGCCGGGGGCCAAGTGGTTCCCGGGGGCCAGGCTGAACTTCGCCGAGAACCTTTTGCGGTTTCGCGACGACCAGACCGCCCTGGTCTTCAAAGGCGAGGGCCAGGAGATAAGGCGCATGACCTACCGGGAGCTCTACGATGAAGCGGCCCGGACGGCCCGATCCCTGAGGGACCTGGGGGTGGAGCCGGGCGACCGGGTAGTGGGCTTTATGCCCAACATGCCCGAGACCATAATCGCCATGCTGGCCGCGACCAGCATGGGAGCCACATGGTCGTCCTGCTCCCCGGACTTCGGCATCAAGGGCGTCCTGGACCGTTTCGGGCAGATCCGGCCCAGGGTGCTTTTCACCGCTGACGGCTATCATTTCAAGGGCAAGACCTTCGACTCCCTGGCCAGGATCTCCAGGATCCTCGAGGACCTCCCCTCGGTGGAAAAAGTGGTGGTAGTGCCTTATACCAAAGAAGAACCCGATATATCAGGGATCTCCAAGGCGGCCCTTTACTCCGACTTCAAGGCCCCGGATCCGGGGGGAGAGATAGACTTCGAGCAGCTCCCTGCGGACCACCCCCTATACATAATGTTCACTTCGGGCACCACCGGCCTTCCCAAGTGCATGGTCCAGGGTGCGGGCGGGATCCTGATCAACCATATGAAAGAGCTGACGCTCCACACCGATCTCAAGCGGGAAGACACCATCTTCTACTTCACCACCTGCGGATGGATGATGTGGAACTGGCTGACCAGCTCACTGGCCGTGGGCGCCACCTTGGTGCTGTTCGACGGGAATCCGTTCCATCCCCACCCCGGGGCGCTCTGGGAGCTCGCCCAGGACGAGGGTATCACTGTTTTCGGGACCAGCGCAGGCTATATCTCGGCCCTTCAAAACGCAGGGGTATCGCCCGGCAAGGCCTATGATCTCACCCCTCTAAGGGCGGTCCTCTCCACCGGCTCCCCTCTCTCCATGGAGGGCTTCGAATACGTATACAGGGAGGTGAAAAGCGACCTCCAGCTGGCGTCCATATCAGGGGGTTCGGACATCAACGGCTGCTTTGCCCTTGGAAACCCCATGGGGCCGGTCTACGCCGGAGAGCTCCAATGCAGGGGCCTGGGGATGAAGGTGGAGGCATGGGACGAAAACGGCAGGCCGGTGATCAATCAACAAGGGGAGCTGGTCTGTACCGCCCCGGCTCCCCCCATGCCCATATACTTCTGGGACGACCCTGACGGATCCAAGTACCATGCCGCCTACTTCGACGTATACCCCAATGTGTGGCGGCACGGCGACTTTATTGAGATAAACGACCGGGGCGGGGTGGTGATCTACGGGCGCTCGGACGCCACGTTGAACCCCGGGGGTGTTAGAATAGGCACCGCCGAGATATACCGCCTGGTCGAGGCCATGGATGAAATCGAGGACAGCCTTGTCATCGGCCAGGAATGGAAAGGAGACGTAAGAGTGGTCCTGTTTGTCAAGCCGGCCCCCGGAATGGAGCTGACCGAGGAGCTCGTCTCCCGCATAAAAAAGACCCTCAGGGATTATGCATCCCCCAGGCATGTCCCTGCCAAGATCATCCAGACGCCGGACATTCCCTATACCCTGAATATGAAAAAGGTGGAGCTCGCGGTGAAAAAGATAGTGGAGGGCAAGGCCGTTCTAAACCGCGACGCCCTCAGGAACCCCGAATCACTTGATTATTTCGCCGGCATCAAGGAACTCCAGGAAGACTGAGTTCAGAAGCAAAGGAGTCCATAAAGCCATGTCCCAGATCCCTGCAGCGCTTTTCCCTCATTCCGGGCTCTCCACTCGAGAGCTCTCGGCGGTTCTATCTCTGCTCAGCCCCTTGACCGTGTTCGTTCCCTGGCATATGGAGCCCGGGGAGGCGCTTGCCGAGGAAATCCCGAAAGAGGCGGTACGGGCGGCCCGCCCCCCTGAGGAGTTCCAGCCCCCGGAGGGCTTTGACAGGACGCTTTCGGATTACAAGCAATGGATCCTGAGAAACGCCGACAGGAGCCTGCTCTCCTCTCTCAAGGCCGGGGCGGCCTCAGGCGATGAAGACGACCCCCTTTGGGAGATCCGGAGCAGCATCCGCAAGGGCGGACTCGACCTCCGGGCGGTCCAGAGCGAGGTCACCACTCGATGGCACCTGGTACTTCATCTCGCCCGGGAGCTGGAGGAGCAGCGGGGCGAGGCGGATCGCATCCTTGGCGACCTCCGGATGCAGAAGTCTCCTCTGGACGGGGCCACTGAAGAGCCTGAGGAGGCCCGGGGCCTGTTCGACGACCTGCCCGGATTCTCCTGGGGCCCAGAGGCCGTGCCGGCCCATCCCGCCCCTGTGGTGGAGGCCTGGGTGGGGCTTTTCGGGACCCTGCTCGAGCCTGAGGCCTTCCTGGTCACCTTGGAAAAGGTCTATGTGGACTACCTGGCCGAGCTCTGGTCCGAGGTCCGGGACAACCCCTCCGGCCCCCCGGCCCTGCGCTTCCAGATCCCGGACCTCTCGGCCGAGGACCCGGAAGAGGTCGTGCGGCTCAGGCGCGAGCACCTCTCGGATTCGGCTGCGACAAGGCTTAAGGAGATCCTTTCCGGGTTCGGGGAGCAGCCTGAAGAAGACCTCCTCGCCCTCTCCAAAGAGGCCGAGGCCCTGGCCGCATGGCGCCGGCCGTCTGCGGGCGAGGGCCGCATAGTCTTTACGGCGGTGCGGTTTGTCAAAGGCCTGAGCGATATGAGAATCGGACGCTCCCCCTTCCCGGTGGGGTTTTGGGACAGGACGCTCCTTTACCTGGAAAAGCCTTTGTGAATGCACTCCACCCTGGGTCAACGACCAGGTATGGAAAAAGGATCGGTTATGGGGCACTTCGCTCATTAAATGTACTTATCTAGGTTCAATAAGTGCATTTAATGAAAAAATCAACAAAAGAACTTATGACGGCTCCTACTGATACGGCAGGGAATCGCCTTGATGTTGGGCGTGCCGAACTCCCGGCCCAACTTGGCCGTGGAGGTCAACATATTGAAGTTGGCCTTTTCCCAGCTGTAGAGCCCCTCCGGTCCATCCTCGGGGAACCACCAGCCGTGTGCGCCCTTGACCACCCCGCGGATTATTCGTTCGCTCAACCTGGCCCTATGCACGATCCGGCCCCGGGGGGTCTCGATGAGGACCTCGTCACCGTCCTCCACCCCGAAGTCCCGCGCCGTCTCCGGATGGATCTCGGCCTCCGGTTCCGCGGACATGCGGCGCAGGGCCTCCACCCACCTGTATGACGAATGTAGGAAGTGCGGGTCCTTGGAAGAGGTCAGGATCAATGGGAATGCAGGGTCATCCGGCTCCGGCGGGCCTTTGTACCCGGGAAGCGGGTCGAGGCCGAACTTCTCGGCCGTGGACAGCCGGAGCTCCACCTTGCCGGTATCGGTGCGGAAACCCTCCAGCCGGTGGGCGCCGAAATCCTCAGGCCCTCTCAAACACCCCAGCTTTACGAACTCCGGGTAAGTCAGCCCCGCCGGAGCGAGTACATCCTCCAGGAAGCCGTGGTAGTCGTCGTGCCACAGGGTCTTGTCCGTGAGTCGTTTTCCCAGGTCATTGAGGATCTCCATATCCGGCCGGCACCCGGCAGGGGGGTCCACCACCTTGGGCCTTGCCAGTATCAGCCCGTGGCCCAGCCCGTAATGGCCGATGTCGTCGAACTCGAAGTGGGTGGCTGCGGGCAGGACCAGATCCGCCATCGCTGCGGTGGGGGTCATGAAAAGCTCGGCGGTCACCAGGAATTCCAGGGCCTCCAGGGCCTGCTTGGTCTGCGGGCTATCCGCCCAGGAGAGCATGGGGTTGCCGCCCATCATATAAAGCGCCTTCACCGGGTAGGGCACCCCCTCGAGGACGGCCTTCTTGAAGTAGGACGGGGGCACGGTCATCATGCGCGGGGCAAGGCCGTGGTACGCCCCGATCATGGTATTCCGCTTATCCGGGAGCTTGTCCGCTCGCACGAAACGGCCCAGACCCAAAATCTTCGGGTCCCTGGCGTGGATGTTGCCGCCGGGTACGTCCAGGTTCCCTGTGACCGCCATCAGGCAAATCAGCGACCGGATGGTGTCGAATGCATAGCAGTGGTGCTCGATCGGGTTTCCCCACTGCAGGGCCGCGGGCCTCGCCTTTGCGTATCGCCGGGCGGCCTCGCGGATGAGACCGGGATCCAACCCGACCACCTCCGCGGTCTGCTCCGGGGTATAGGCCCTCGATGTGGAGGCCAGTTCTTCGAAGCCCACTGTCCATTTCTCAACGAACTCCCTGTCATAAAGCCCCTCTTCCAGTATCACGTTCAACAAGGACAGGGCCAGGGCGGCGTCCGTACCCGGACGTAAGGGAAGCCACATAGAGGCCTTTTCAGCCAGGGGGATCCTCCTGGGGTCCACTATGATCAGCTCGGTGCCTTGCCTCACCTGATCCACCAGGAGCCGGCAGATCTCGCCTTCCTCGTTGGTGGCGGTTATGTTGCTTCCCCAGAGCACCACCAGACGGCTGGGGTGGTGGAAGTCGGCCACCGGGTAGAAGCCGCATGTATGGAGCCCGGTTATCTCGCGGGGGGCATGACAGACGTCCTGAGAAGCCACCACGTTAGGGGAGCCGAAGAGGTTGGCCAGGCGTATGAGCACGAAGTGATCCAGGCCCTTGGGCATGCCCGCGCCGAAGACCGCCGCCCGGGCGCCGTACCGCTCCCGGACCTCTCCCAGACGCTCGGCCGCCTCTGAAAGGGCCTCCTCCCAGGTCACCTCCTGCCAGCGGCCAGAGCCCCGGGCCCCCTTTCTTCTCAAGGGGCGGCGCAGCCTGTCCGGGTGGTTGAGCCTCTCGAAAGAGACCATCCCCTTGGGGCATACATAGCCGCGGTTGAGATACCCCTCGGGATCGCCCTTGATCCTGACGATCCGGTTGTCCCTGACCCCGGCCAGGAGGCCGCAGCCTCCGTGGTCCAGCCTGGCGCAGTGGGTCTTAACCCATTTGATATCCTCTTCTTCTTTCATGCCGCTACCCC
>JBKHIW010000098.1:0-6788 GCA_046538465.1 Desulfobacteraceae bacterium
AGGCCTTCCTGGAAAAACTCCGGCAGATCATTGAAAAGATCATCATCCCTGTCGCCCCACACGGAAATGACGTCAGTCTCCTGGGACTGACGAGCCAGGTTGCGCAAATAGTCCAACTTGTCTTCCAGAAAAGGAAAGGCCGAGTGGAAGTCCTGATCGTGTGTATAGTTGTACTCCGCTATAATGGCATTGAGCTTGATGATGAAGACCTGGATCTCATTAATAAATTCCAGGACCCCTTCAGGAATGACAATCACCCCGTAGTTTTTCCCTGCCTCTGCACGCCTGACAATGCAATCGCAGATCACCCGCGAGAGATGCCTGAGTGTAATCCCATAGGCGCTATAGTCGATCTCTCCTCGCCTGTTCGCCTCCTCCAGGCGCTCCGGGTCCTCATACTCGCAGAGATCCTCGCCGATAAGGGTCATATTGGCATGGGTCTGGAGGGCCACTTCCAGGGCCAAATGGCTGGCCACCCGCCCCATCACCTTACAAATATGCCAGTACTTGACGTCTGAGCTGCAGTCCGTGCACAGGCTGGCCACAGCATTTGAAAAGGAGCGCGCTGCAGTATGGAAGCCAAAGGATATTGCACAGAGCGGCTCCCTGTTCGCATCCCTTACTTGGATATCCCCGTCAATGGTCTTAGGGACGCCGATCACCTGGATCCCCTCGCTGTAGAGCTCCTGGGCCAAAAACGCGGCATTGGTATTGGAGTCATCCCCGCCTACAATAACCAATGAATCCAGGCCGAGCTCCCGGCAGGTGCTGCGGGACAAGTCAATCTTTTCCTTGGTGTCGATCTTTGTCCTGCCGGTCCTTATCATGCCGAACCCCCCAAGGTTCCGGTAGGTGTCCACCATCTCCTCGGTGATCTCCACGGCCTCGTTTTCCAGTATTCCGTCAGGGCCCATTAAAAAACCATAGACCTTTGACTCCGGGTTGGCGGCCTTTGCCGCGTCTACAAGCCCGGCGATTACATTGTGCCCGCCGGGGGCAGGCCCTCCGGAAAAGACTATGCCTATATTCCTTTGCCTCCTGTATTGCTCCAAAAAACGCTCATCAGGCTCATCCTCCCTGACTACCTGCTGGACGCGGTTCCCTATGATGGACGGAAGCTCGTGAGCCGCCTGTGGATCCACACTAAAAACATAGCGGTCAGTCTCCTGCAGCTTGGTATAAGGGCCCTCAAACGCGCTGCACCTGGGAGGCTGATATCCTCTCCGCTCCAGCAGCTCCTCGTTGACACTGGAGACCGCCCGCTGGACCTCTTCTTTGGAAAGCATATCCTCTATATCTCCGACTTCCATTTTATTCGACATTTGCCGCCTCCTTTTGACACTCGGCTCCCGCCGCCTGAGGCCGACGGAGTGAATCCTTTCTCTTCCCTTGAGCCTCCATTTTCCTCCGGGCATAATAGTCGCCAATCGCCCCATTTGCAAAGGGATTCATTTCGGCAGAGAAGCCTTTACAAGGCCTCTGTGGCATGCAATAAAGCCCTTCCGGAGGCGGTTTACCGCCGCAGATAAAAGGCGTATAGCTGGGAAATAGGCACACCGCCTTTTCAATCATGGTATCGGGAAGATAACACCACTGCTTGACCTAATCGCCCTGCGGGCATAATATCATGTCGAGTTGATCGTTTTGACGCCGTCAAACGTCGGGAGAACCGGTAATGGCAGCCAGCAACAATCAGACCATATCCAAGACCTCCAAAGGACTAATTGATATCCTGATCAATATTCCCCTTTTCGATGCCTTGGACTCGGACGAACTGCACTTGGTCACACGCCACATGAACCTTATGGATGTTGAACCGCTGGAGGTGATATTCCAGGAAGGGGACAAAGGGAACTATGTATGTTTTGTGGTAAGCGGTGCGCTGGAGGTGGTAAAAGGCGTCGGGACAGGACACCAGGTGGTCATAGCCACACTCGGCAAGAACCGCTCCATAGGCGAAATGGCGGTGATCGACGACTTCCCCAGGTCCGCCACTGTCCGGGCTGCAAAGAAAAGCACCCTGCTTATCCTTACCAGGGAAGGCTTCGACAACATCCTGGATGAACACCCCAGGGCCGGAGTGAAGATCCTCAAGGGCCTTGCCAGGCTCCTCAGTCAAAACCTCCGCAAGACCTCCAGTCGCCTTGCGGACTACATGCTCCCGCTCAGTTGAACCTTGATCTATTGCGAAGAGGGCGCTCAGTTGGATACCGCGGGTCTCCAGGTAGTTGCTTCTCGCGATGCTTAAACATTTGGATTTATGCCATGAGCAACCTTATGACTTATAGAGGATACAAGGCCCATGAGTACTTTGACACCGAGGGTCGTCTCTTCTTTGGTCGTCTTAAGGGGATCCGAGATATTATCACTTTTCATGGCAAAACTGTCGATTAGCTGGAAGCAGCCTTTTTAGCTTCCGCCCGGTACCGGCCAGCAAAATCACCCCGGAGCCGAGCAAGAAGAATGTCCCGGGCTCCGGGATAGGATCACGCCCTTGAGGCGTGTCCTGCTTTCCGGTAGACGGCGGTGGTGGTGTCGGAAGGGGTGCAGGCGAAGAGCTCTGCCAGGTTCCGGCGGCAGCGGTGATACTCCTGAACGGCCTGTGCTTTTCGGCCGCATAGGATGTGGCAGGTCATGATCCGCTGGTAGAGCTCTTCCCTGCCGGGGTCGATGTCCCGGGCCCTGGTGAGGAGATCCAGGGCCTGATCGTATTGACCGTGTTTTTCCAGTTCGCTTCCCAGGGTCAGGCCCCAGGAGGAGAATGCGGACTGGAGCTCATGCCTGAGGGATAAGGCGCGGGGGAGATCGTACCCCTCGCCCTGGAGAAAGGGCCCTGAATGGAGGCGGGCCGCCTTTTGGAAGAGCTCGGCGGAGAGGTGGAGCACCTCGTCTGGGGGTTCTGCGCACCAGGTTGAGCCCAGCCGGGTGAAAATGCCTTGGAGCGCCTCCACGTCCACCCAGCACACCCTGGGGTTCAGGGCCAGTCTGCCCTGATGGACCAGGACGGCGTCCTTTCTCCCAAGAAGCCTTCGGAGGCGCTGGAGGTTGGTGGTCAGGGCGCTTACTGCCGAGTCTCCCGGGGAGTCGGGCCATAGGGCGTCACAGAGGTCTTCCTTGGAGGCATCTCCGCCCATGGCGATCAGTCCTTTGAGAAGCTCTATGGGCCTCTGCGGGGCCTTACCGGAAAAGACCAGGGGCTCTCCTTTGACCAGGACGAGGAACCTGCCCATGGTGAGGATTTTGACCGGCCAAGGCCAATCCCCGAAATCACTGAGCGGCTTTTCGGGCAGGAGATCTCGCCGCTGGATTAGCTCCCGGACGTAAGAAGGCACTATATCCTCTTCAAGAGCCCTGGCAAAAAGCCTTGCCATGGTCTTAGGCCTCCAGAAGTAGCAGTTGATATACCCATGTGGTTTAGCAAGTTCCAAGGCCTCCCTGAGTTTTTGAGCCGCCTCTCTTTCACGTCCTCCGTCAAGGGCGAATTCAGCCTCTGCCAGAAGATAGGCGAATCCTATGAAGGGGTTCGCTTCAACTGCCCCGGCCTCTCGCCCGGCCTCCAGTGTCTCCCTAGCCTTTTCCGGCTTGCCGCGGGTATGCTCCACCAATGCGAGCCCTAGGTGGCAGACACCAAGCCCCTCGTGCTCACCAGCTGCGGCCGCATGCTTCACCGCCAAGCGTGAGTGCTCGGACGCCCTGGGAATGTCATCCTGCAGCAAGGCCGCCCAAGTGGAGATTGCGTAGAAGTAGGCCTTCTCCCAGGAACGGCCTAGATCTATCTCCCGGGAGACATCCTTCAGGATGGCCTCGGCCGTATCCATATCCCCCGCGGTCAAGGCGGCTGCAGCCCCATGCACTCGGAGAAAGGGCCGGAAGACCGGGATACCGCTCTCCGCGGCAAGAGCCAACCCCTGCGCGGAGGACTCCATACAGCGGGCTGAACGGGCCAGCTTCCAGAAGAGATAAGACTCCAAGACCCTATACATGATCTTGAACAGGGGCGGGGCTTCAGGGGCCTGGACCCACGCTTCCATAGTCCCGAGCAACTCCTCGACCTGGGAAAACCTGCCCTGGATTAAACGGGCGAAACCAAGGGTCAGGAGGGATTGGAGCCTGCTCGGTCCATCCAGGGTCTCCTCACCCAGCTCGCGGCACCGCTCCAGGAGGTCTTCAAAGGCCGGGTGCAGGGGATTTCTCAGTGCCAAGGCCGTGACCATGCTGGCCATGACCTTGGATTCGACTTGGGTTGAGGGGAACTGAGGATCCCCCTCCATGAGATCCTCGACTTCGGCAAGCCACTCATCCATAGGATGAAATGTACCGAATACGTATAAATGAGCGTCCACGAGCCCGGACCAGGAAAGCAAGGCCCCGGTCCTGTCTTCGCAGGCCTTGAAGGCTTGAAAGGAAGACAGGAACACCTCCTTGGCCTCGGCCGGCTGGTATGGAGAGAGACAGACCCCGAGCCAATAAAGAAGCCACGGGTCCTTTTCAAGCTCGGTTCGGGGAAGCTGATTCAGCCAATGCCCCAGGGTCTGGATGCGTCCTTCGGAGAACAAAGAAGAGGCGTTTATTTTGAGCACCCGAGCCGCGGTCTGCCAATCATGGTTTTCCTTGAGCAAAGCCATTGCATCGTCTAGTCGCCCTTCGCCTTCAAGGATTTCAGCGGCCTTGACTCGAAGGCGGCGCACCCAGTCAGAGCTCGTCTCCTGGATCAGGCGGGCGTACAAGAACTCGCGAAACAGTTGATGGTACGAGTAATGCAGCGGGGTGCCTTCATATACGTTCAAAAAGGCATTCATCCCCTGAAGCCGGGTAAGGACCTTATCCGGACGGGAAACCCCGGTGAGAAACCCCGCCGTGGTCTCGTTCATCATAGGAAGGATGGACGTCTCATACAGGAACCGCCGGGTCTCGTGGTCCAATCTGTCCACGATCTCGGCTGCAAAGTAGTCAAATACCTCCTGCCGGGGGAGTCGCTCGCAGGCCTCGGCCTCAAAGTCACTTCCTTCCAGGCCCTGGAGAAAAAGGATGAGACCGGCGGCCCAACCACCGGTGACCTCGTAAAGTCTTTTCATTACGGCACTGGAAAAGGTCCGGCCGGTCTTATGTTCCACCAGGGCCAGGCACTCTTCAAAATCCAGGCGAAGCGAATTCCATCCCAGGAGGGCCATGTGCTGATTGGCCTTCAGCCTGAGAAGCACCGCAGGAGGAGCGGCCCTGCTGATGAATATCACCCTCTGTGCGGGAAGGGGCCTGGTAAGCCCGGCCCTCATGACCTCATGCATGGGGCTGGACTCGGTCAGCTCATGGTAATCGTCGAATACCAGGACGGAGTCCGGAGGAAGGGTGGCGAACAAGGCCTCAAAAAAACGGCCGGCAAACGGGACCAAGCCGGCAAGCACTTCCGGGGTGAATTCGGGCAGGGGAACTGCCGGCGCTTGGCGGCCGGGATCTGTGCCACGGCGGAGGTAGTGAAAGAATGTCCCTGGATCTGAATCCCCTTGGTCCAATTGGTACCATAAACAAGCCGGGCGGTTTTCCTCGACGTAGCTCGATATCAGTGCAGTCTTGCCGGATCCCGGTGGGCCCGAGACCCACAAGACCGGGGCTTCCAACCGCCGGTCCAGGAGGTGGAAAAGTCGCGGCCTCCTTAGGACCCCTGGGACAACGGGCCTGGCGAACTTGGCCGAAAAAAGCTCGTTTTGCTTCATGATCCAACCTGAAAAACAGGAGTGAGGAGGTATTGGAAAAAATCTTTAATGTAATTATATTAGGAAAAATGCCGTTATAAAGTCAACGAAGTACGCCTGAGAAGATCCATATTATCCGAAAACTCTTGGGAGACCGGCCGGATTTCGAGATCATTGCACCGGACTACGCAACCGACGAGGAGCTGAGACCGGCGTCAATCAAAGGCATGAGCGGTGTGGACGTGGGGCTGGAAGAACCGGAGCCGCGGCCTCCGGTGCCCGCACAAATCCGGCTAACGGCAGAGGTGATGGTTAGCCGGGTCAGGGCGTGACTCGGCCGACACGGGCCGTGCTTCAAGGATTAGGATTGGACTATGTTTGATGATCTCGAGCAAAGGATTCAAAGATTGGCTCAGTGGATGCACGAGGCCCAGCACTTGGTGGTGTTCACCGGGGCAGGGATAAGCACAGAATCGGGCCTGCCGGACTTTCGGGGCCCGGACGGCCTGTGGACCAGACAGGAGAAAGGCATGCCTCCCCCGCCCCAGACCAGGCCCTGGGACCAGGTGGAGCCCAACAAGGGACACTTGGCGATAAAGGAACTCCAGGAGCTGGGAAAGCTCAAGTTTCTTATATCCCAGAACGTGGACAACCTACATATCAAATCCGGCATCAGGCCCGAGCTGCTCGCAGAGCTGCACGGCAACATAACCAGGCTTCGCTGCAGCCGGTGCGGCCGCACCCTGGACCGAAAACTCGGGCTCACGATGTGCCCTTGCGGAGGTTCCCTTGGACCCAGCGTGGTGGACTTCGGACAGCCTCTTCCTCAGCGGGACCTGGAGCTTGGATTCCAACATGCGGCAAAGAGCGATCTATTCGTGGTGGCAGGATCCAGCCTTGTGGTAACCCCGGCTGCGGATATGCCGGTGGAGGCATTGCGTGCAGGGGCCGGATTGGTAATAATCAATCAGGGTGAGACCCCTCTGGACCAGCGAGCCCACCTCAGATTCAGTGAGAAGATCACGGAAGTACTGCCCCGAGCGGTCAGGCGGCTCAAAAGGCTGATGGGCTATTTCGAGTAGGTTCATGCGGATTGAT
>JBKHIW010000099.1:0-6777 GCA_046538465.1 Desulfobacteraceae bacterium
TATGAGTGCAAGCAAGGTTTTTTTCGCAGACATGCGGACCTCTGCAAAGGAAAATCTGCTGGACAAACTGGAGCGCCTGATAGGGCACCTGGACCTCGCAGACATAATACCGCCCCGGAGTTTGGTGGCCCTCAAGCTCCACTTCGGGGAAAAGGGAAACACCGCCTTTATCCGCCCTATACTGATCCGACGAATCGTGGAAACAATAAATGCGATTGGAGCCAATCCCTTCCTGACCGACGCCAACACCCTTTACGCCGGTACGCGGGGAAACAGTGTGGACCACCTGAGGACTGCGATAGAGAACGGCTTTGCATTTTCAGTGGTCAATGCCCCGGTCATAATCGCAGACGGACTAAGGGGGCGGTCGTCGACCGAGGTGGACGTCAGCGGCGAGATGATCAATATAGCCCACATAGCATCCGATATTGCAGCGGCGGACGCCTTGATCAGCATAGCCCACTTCAAAGGCCACGACCTCTCCGGCTTCGGGGGTGCGATCAAAAACATAGGCATGGGCTGCGCTTCCAGAAGGGGAAAGATGGCCCAACACGCAGACCTGGCCCCCCAGGTGAAAAAGAAAAAATGCATCGGCTGCGGTGAATGCGCAGAGCACTGCGCCCAATCCGCCATCACCATACAGGATGAAAAGGCGCATATCGATCCGGAGCGCTGCGTCGGCTGCGGGGAGTGCATCCTGATTTGCCCGCAGAAGGCGATCAACGTCAACTGGAATGCGGATGTGCCCAGGTTCCAGAAAAAGATGGCCGAGTACACCCTGGCTGTTCTCAAGGGAAAAGAGAGGCGTTCGGCGTGCGTGAATTTTCTCACCCAGATCACCCCTGCATGCGACTGCAACAGACACAGTGATGCGGCAATTGTGCAGGATCTGGGGATAATGGCGTCCTTGGATCCGGTGGCCGTCGATCAGGCCTCTGTGGACATGATAAACCAAGAGCCCGCTCTGGGGCATTCATGCCTTACTCAAGGCAGGTCTCCGGGCGAGGATAAGTTCCGGGCGGTATATCCCAATATAGATTGGGGCATTCAGCTCTCCCATGCCGAAAAGCTGGGGGTGGGATCAAGGGACTACGAGCTGATCTCCATATAGTCGGAGAAGGCCGCGAAGGATCTGTGGCAACCATTGACAGGGGCTTGACGCCGTGCTCCCTGAGACCTTAGAAGAGCCGCGCAAACGGGACGACTAGGAGGAAATGATGGATATCAAGCTTCTGGCAACGGTCTTTGCCACCGTTTTTGCCGCCGAGATAGCGGACAAGACCCAGATCGCCACCCTTCTCTATGCCACCAACTCCCCGGGGAGCCGCCTCACGGTCTTCGCCGGGTCGGCTCTGGCTCTGGTACTGGCCTCCGGACTGGCTGTAGCGGCGGGCTCGGCCCTTGCTCACTGGGTAAACCCGCGCATCTTGTCCTGGCTGGCCGGGGCGGCCTTTATAGCGGTAGGGATTTGGACCATAACCCGGGGGATCTGAGGCCGGCCGTCATTTAAACGACCCCAACTGACAGGCTGAAATTTTTATACCGAGGGTTTCACAGGCTCGTGCCACGGCAAGCTTCCTCAATCCCAGAAGAGAGGCGACTTCCCAAGCCTTTTCACAGGGAAGCTTCCCGTTTTCCAGCCGTCCCTTGATCTCAGACTCCAACTCCTCGGAAACCGACTCGGCCGGCTCAACCAGCTTGCCTCCTCCGCTGTAACCATAGAGCCCTAATTGGCATTTGGTAAGCCTCAGTCCCAACCGGTCCGCAGTAAACCCCACCTCTTCGGGCTCCACACCGAGTTCTTCCGCCACCTGGAAGGCTACTGCACAAGGGAGTTCTCCTCCTTTTGCCCGGGCTGAAACCCTTGCCGCCACTTCGGGTTTCTCTTTTCTCCACGAGGGGTGCTTTGACGAAAACTTTCCTCCGCCTTGCTCCAACAAGCTGCGTCCTCCTTGTCCTCAAAACGGACGGCCTCGGATCTAATCCGGCTCGTCCCGGAATATCTCTCTGGCCGCCACCATCCTCATGATCTGGTTTGTTCCTGTATAAATCTGAATCAGCTTGGCATCCCGCATCATCCTCTCAACCGGGAAATCTTTCATATAGCCGTATCCACCCATCACCTGCACCGCATCAGTAGTCACCTTCATGGCTGCATCAGACGCAGTAAACTTCGCCATGGCACAGTACTTTCTGGCCCGTGAAGACGGGCCTTGATCCATGTAGAGGGCCGCCTGATGGGTGAGAAGCCGTGCGGATTCGGTAGCGGCAACCATATCCGCTATCATAAACTGCACGGCCTGCGCACGCGCAATGGGTCTGCCGAACTGGACCCTTTCTTTTGCGTACCGCACCGCCTCGTCTATCGCCCCCTGGGCCAGGCCAACCGCCTGGGCGGCTGCAAAAAGCCGGCTGGTATCCAAGGCCTCCATCATGTTGGCCACGCCGTCCCCTTCTTCGGCTATACGATTCTCAGCAGGTACTGCCATATCCTCGAATATAAGCTCTGAGTTGACCGATCCACGCATGCCCATCTTGTTTTCGTTCTTGCCGTAAGACAGGCCGGGGGTGCCCTTTTCCACCACAAAGGCGGTTATGCCCCTGGCGCCCCGCCTTGGGTCGGTGTATGCGTAGACCGTGAGGAGGTCCGCAACGCTTCCGTTAGTGATAAAGCACTTGCGTCCGTTGATTATATAACGGTCGCCATCGCGCAAGGCCCCGGTTCTCATGGACAAAATATCCGAACCTGCATCCGGCTCAGTAGCAGCGAAAGCGGCGAGCTTTCCGCCGGCGAGGCCGGGCAGGAATCTCTCCTTGAGCTCCTCTGAGCCGCCAATCAGTATGGGAAGCGTACCGTCCGCCTGGGCTATCAAGAGCAATGCGGATGAAGCGCAGACCTTTGCCACTTCTTCCAGCATCAAACAAAACAAAGGGAAGCCGGCTCCGACTCCTCCGTATTTCTCCGGGAGAAGCGGGGTCAACACGCCGTTTTCAGAAAAGACCTTCACTGCTTCCCAGGGAAACTCCTGCTTATCGTCGATCTCGGCTGCACGAGGACGAATGACCTCCCTGACAATGTCCCGAACCGTGGACAGCATCATCCTCTGCTCTCGGTCCAGCTCGATCATAATCTCTCCTTTTTTCCCCCAGAGGGCCCTTCGGCCCCAATCATCCCCTTGATCCCGCCTCCAACTCGAGCTATAAACCATGGAATCATGACGGAGTCAAACAAACCCTACCTCATAGAGATAATCTGCTCTCTGGCCGACCATGGGGTGAAGTTCATCATCTGCGGCGGCATGGCCGCAGTATACCACGGGGTGGAGCGGATGACCATGGATCTTGACATATCCCTGGACATGACTCCGGGAAACGCCCAAAAATTTTTGGAGGCCATACGCGAGCTGGGCCTGGAGCCCCGCGCACCGGTGCCCGCGGAGTCCCTTTTGGACAGCAGCGCTTTGAGCCGTTTCGTCACCGACAAAAACGCCCGAGTGTTCACCTTTTGGGACCCAAGCTCGCCTTACAGGCAGATTGATGTTTTTCTCACCGATGATCAGGCCTACCCTTGTTTGGAAGGAAGCACCGTGCCCGCCCGGGTGGATGGAAGGACGGTCAAGGTTCTCAACATGGAGAAGCTCCTAGAGATCAAATCATGCATGGAGAACCCCAGGGATAAAGACAAGTTGGATATAAAGACCCTCAAGCGCCTTATGAGAAATACATGAGACAGGAGGCCGACAAAACGACACAAAAGGATCTGCCTGAGGAGCGCCACTTTGACGGGCATACGGTCTTTTATTCCATGAGCTTCACACAAAGACTGGCCTGGCTCTCAGAAGCGGCGGCAAGCATTCACACCCTCGCCCGCTGTAATCCGCGGGCGGGGTGCAATGCTTTTTTCCAGGGATCGAGCGGCATCAAAAGTCCTTGAAATGCCTTTCATCCTCCATAGGAATCACTTTTTCCGGGCTTATCTCCTTGGACTCGGCCAGGGCGGCGGGCGCCTCGGCCCGTGAATGCTGCTCTACGGTGTGCCGTAACTGGAAGCCGGTTTGCCCCGTCGGACCGGCGGCCTCCTCCGTTTGCTTGTCATAATAGCCGTCGTCTGCACGGCCGTGTTTTCGAACCAGACTTATGAGTTCATCCACGTAACCCTTCATACTCTCGGCCTGGGCGTTCATCTGTTCCGCGGCGCTCGCTGATTCCTCGGCGCTCGCTGCGTTCTGTTGGGTGACTCCGTCCATATCAGCGACGGCCTGGCTCACCCTGTCTATACCCTCGGCCTGTTCCTTGGACGCCTCGGCGATCTCGTCTACCAGGGCTCCCACCTTGGAAGAGATCTCCATGTTGCCCTTAAAGGATTCCTGCGTGGCGTTGGTGAGCTGGCTACCCTTTTCCACGGCCTTTATCGTATTGCCGATCAGAGTGGCCGTATTCTTGGCCGCTTCTGCAGCCCGCATGGCCAGATTCCTTACTTCATCGGCAACCACCGCGAACCCAGCCCCCGCCTCTCCGGCGCGGGCTGCCTCCACCGCCGCATTCAGGGCCAGTAGGTTGGTCTGAAATGCTATCTCATCAATCGTTTTTACTATCTTATCCGTTTCCTGGCTGGACTCGGAAATCTCTTTGATAGCTTCGCTCATGTCTTTCATGTTCCGGTCCACCTGCTCCACTATGCCCTGAACCTCTTTCATCATCTCCTTGGCCTTGCCGGCATGCTCGGCGTTTTGCTTGACCATTGAGGAGACCTCCTCCAAAGAGGACGAGGTCTCCTCAATGGAAGCTGCCTGGCGGGAGGCCCCATCCGCCAAGTCCTGGCTGGCCCTGGCTACGTGCTCGGATGAAGAAGCGACCTGTTCGGTCCCCTCCATAACCCCACCTATCACATTGTTAATCCTCCCCACTAGCTTCCGGATGGAAACCAAGGCGTAAAGGATCCCGACTACCAGCGCGGCTATTATGGTGGCAAAGATTATCTTGTTGGAAAAACCGGTCTGAGCTTGGAGCCTCTTCTCCGAGAGCTCTCCCAACCTCTCGCAGGTGGTGAAAAGCTCCTGCTGGGCTTGATCCAGAGAGGCCCTCAATCGGTCCTGGAGGACGACCTGGTCCCGGTAGCCATCTACCGCCTCCAAAAACGATCCTAGGGCCTTCTCTATGCCCCCGGCCTTGCCGCTGAGGTCCTCGCTGTTGGAGACCTTGTCCGTCCAGTCCGCGAGGGCCTTTTTGAACTCGGCGACGCCCTGTTCCAGCTCCTGCCAGTTGGCCTCAGAGGCCTTGTTGAAATAGGATGCTGCGTAGTTGCCGACCAGCCTGCCGGCAAATTTCATATCCTCAATCCAAAGCTCCCCCTCATCAATCTGTTTAACCAACCTTTGATGTCTTCTTTGAGCCTCTTCAGCTAATTCAGCTTTTCTATCATGAGCTTTGATATAACCTTCAAAATCTGATTTATATTTCTTTATGGCTTCATCGGCTGACGAAAGCCCCTGCTTTTCCTGATCGCTCATCCCGGGAACAGCCCCCAGCCCTTTCAGCATGGCCTCCGCCTGGTCGAGGAGTGAATAAGCCTCTTCGCGGGCGGCTTCCTGCTCTTCGGTGTCATCCCTGAACTCCGAAAGCATATAACTGCTGGACTGCTCCTCGAACGAGGCAACCAGCCCTTGTAAGGTATTAACTTGTCTATAAAACCCCATGACATCGGCCACCCGGCTCAGGCCGTAGTAGCCGGCAGCACCCACTACCAGCATCAAAACCAGCATCAGGCCGATTCCCGATGCAATCCTCTTTCCCAAAGTCATTTCTCGCAGCATGGCCATCCTCTCCTTACTTGCTTGAATTTTTACCCCTCACCACGATTTGCAAAACAGAGGCCAACAGTGCACTCCTCTCACGATACCCAATTCAGGCCCCATATCCTCAAACACACCAGGCTGGCACCCCCCCCGGGACTCAGCATCGTCTGACGTCATAAAAAAACGCCAAATTCCTGACAAGGATGCCCGTCATAATCGAAACGGTCGTTGAGCACTTACACCGCTTCTTTGAAGCCGGTCATCTCCTTCTCTTGCCTTATCGGCCGACAAGGATTTTTCCTTGACTCATTATTCCATTATGGAATATGATTTTTAAGAATATTCGATATTAAGGCCTCCAATGAAGACCATTCCCGCTTCAGAGTATGCGTTGCTGGGCGCCCTTATGACAGGGCCCAGACACGGCTATCAAATCCGCTCCTTTCTGAGGGAGGAGCTTGGCACTACATGGCACATTCCCACCAGCCAGCTCTACGCCCAGCTGAGAAAACTGGAGGAGAAGGGATATGTTCGATCCAGCGTGGAACCTCAGGAGTCCCGCCCTTCGCGGCGCGTATTCGAGCTTACTCCCGCGGGACGGGAGGCCTTTCTGGACTGGGCACAGGCCCCGGCAAAACATGTGAGGGATCTCAGGGTGGAATTCCTGGCAAAGCTGTTTTTTCTACACCGGCTCTCCATGGATGGGATCGGCCTAATCCAGGCGCAAAAGAGGATCTTGGAGCACACCGTGGCCGATATGGAGAGTCGGATAAATTCAGAAGACAACGCATTCCGGCGGCTCACCGCTGAATTCAAGCATGCGACTGCTGGGGCTTGGCTTCAATGGCTCGTGGAAAAAGCCCAACCGTTTGTCAAGGAGATCAAGTCCGAATGAATGATTTATTTGAAGACATCAAGGAGAGGGCTCGACCCATACTTGAATCCCACGGCCTGATGGACCACCGGGTTCGGGTGAAGGCAC
>JBKHIW010000100.1:0-6773 GCA_046538465.1 Desulfobacteraceae bacterium
GGTTTTTGCGAGACCGTCAACCTTCAAAAGGCTGCTCAGGCAAAGTCGTACTCCGCTTCCTTGAGTTTGGCATGGGCGCAGGCCAGCCTGGCGATGGGCACCCGTGGCGGGGAGCATGAAACATAGCTCAAGTCAATATGGTGGCAGAACCGGATTGTATCAGGGTGTCCCGCCTGCTCCCCGCATATGCCTATCTTCATATCCGGTCGAGTCTTCCGCGCCCACTCCACAGTGATCATCATCAATCGCCCTACCCCTTTTATGTCAAGTACTTCAAAGGGGTTATGCTGGAGTATGCCCCTCTCGTTGTAAAGCGGCAAAAACTTGTTCTCTGCATCCTCCCTGGAGAAAGAGAATGTGGCCTGGGTGAGGTCGTTCGTTCCGAAGGACATGAACTCGGCTGACTCGGCTATCCGTCCCGCCCTCATGCAGGCCCTCACTACCTCTATCATAGTTCCAAATTTGTACGATACTGCTATTTTATACTTCTTTTCTACATCTTTATGGATCTTAACAACGTAGTTATGGACCCATTTGAGCTCCTGGAGAGTACAAACCTGGGGCACCATTATCTCCGGCGAAACCTCTCCGCCTTCCTTTATGTGCTCGGCCGCAGCCTCGAGAACAGCCCTGATCTGCATTGCGTATATCTCCGGGTAGGTTATGCCGAGCCGGACGCCCCGGTGCCCCAGCATAGGGTTTGTCTCGGAAAGCGCCCTTACCTTCTGAAGCATGGCCTCCTTGGCCTCTATGAGTTCCTCTGCCAGCCGACGGTTCTTCAGCTCCTCCAGGCCGTGTGTAATTCCTTCCAAGCTGGCGGCGTAACGATTCAAAAAATCAGGGTCCAACAAGCGGAGCGTCTCGGGCAGGGCGGCCATCCCTTCCACCGTGGCCTTGAGCTCTCTGAGGTGTTCTATCTCATTTACCAGCTCCTCGGCCGAAGGAAGAAACTCGTGAATAGGCGGATCTAAAAGCCTAATAGTTACAGGACGTCCCGCCATAATCTTAAATGTTTCCTTGAAATCTTCTCTCTGAAAGGGAAGCAGCTTTTCCAGGCATTTTCGCCGTTCGGCCTCTGTCTCGGACAGAATCATTTCTTGGACTATGGGAAGCCGTTCGGCCTGGTTGAACATCCTCTCGGTCCTGCACAACCCTATACCCACTCCGCCGTACTTAATCGCCTGGGCTGCGGACTCCGGGGTGTCCGCATTGGCCATGACCTTGAGCTTGGCCATGTCGTCGGCCCATTCCAGGAGAACCATGAGGTCTTCCACGAATTCGGGCTCTATCGTTGGTACCTGGTCTTGATACACGTTGCCCGTGGTCCCGTCTATGGTGATCGTATCCCCTTCCCGCAGGGTGACCCCGGATATCACCGCCTCTTTGGCCGTATGGTTGATCCTTATGGCCTCGCACCCAGAAACACACGGCTTGCCCATGCTCCTGGCCACAACTGCTGCGTGAGAGGTCTTTCCTCCTCTGCTGGTAAGGATCCCTTGGGCAGCGAAAAATCCATGAATATCATCGGGTTTAGTCTCCTCCCGCACCAGGATTACCTTTTCTCCCAGCCTTGCCTTGCTCTCCGCGCGGTCTGCGTCAAAGACCATCTTGCCCGAGGCTGCTCCGGGGGATGCGGGAAGGCCCTGGGCCAGGACATCCACCTTGGCATTGGGATCCAGCCTGGGATGAAGAAACTGAGTCAGCATCTCGGGCTGGATGCGCAGGATGGCCTCCTCCTCGGTAAGCAGCCCCTCGTTGACCATGTCTATGGATGTCTTGATAAAGGCGGCCGCATTCATCTTGGCATTCCTTGTCTGGAGACAATAGAGCTTGCCCTTCTCTATAGTGAACTCAAAGTCCTGGACTTCCTGGTAGTAGCTCTCCAGTGTATGGCGCAGCTCTTCCAACTCCCGGTACACTTCCGGCATCTCCCTGCGGAGCTCTCTTACCGGCTTTGGTGTACGAATTCCGGCGACTACATCCTCACCCTGTGCATTTATCATGTACTCGCCGTAAAGCCTGTTCTCACCGGTGCCTGGATTCCTGGTAAAGGCTACGCCGGTGGCGCTGTCGTTACCCAGGTTCCCGAAGACCATGGTGCAGATATTCACAGCCGTCCCATGCGCCATATCAGGTGTAATATGAAACTCCCGGCGATAGTCCACGGCCCTCTTGCCCATCCAGGAGTTAAAGACCGCCACTATGGCCTGCTCCAGCTGCTCGTAGGGATCTTGTGGAAAAGGCCTGCCTGCATTCTTCTCCATTACCTCCAGAAAAACTTCAGTGGTCTCTTTAAGGGCTTCTGCACCCAATTCAATGTCGGTTTTAGCTCCTCTTTGCTCCTTTATCCTGTTGAATTCGATGTCGAATTTCTCGTCATTAATTCCCAGGCAGACGCTGCCGAAAAGCTGTACAAGGCGTCGATAGGCGTCGTAGACGAACCGCTCGTTATTAGTCAGCCGGATCAGTCCCCGGGCCGTGTTTTCGTTCAGGCCCAAATTCAAGATTGTATCCATCATGCCCGGCATGGACATGGCCGCACCTGAGCGCACAGAGACAAGCAAAGGGTTCTCCTCGGAACCAAATCCCTTGCCGGTCTTTTTCTCCAAGTCGGCCATGGCTTCCCTGACCTCGTCCATGACCTCGGCTTGGAGCCCTTTGTCAGGCTTGTCCAAGTAGTCCAGGCAGGCCTCGGTGGAGATCACGAACCCGGGCGGTACAGGCAAGCCGATTTGGGTCATACCGCAGAGGTTGGCACCTTTTCCTCCCAGTAGCTTTTTGTCCGAAGGATTCCCTTCTTCAAATGAAAAGACGAACTTTTTCCCCGCTTTCTCCGCTTTGCTCCTATTCTTGCTCTTGGACACCTTTGCCTCCATTTCCTTACCCCTGGTCCCGCCGCTTTGTATATTCGAAAAGATAGGCAAAACCCAGGAGGGCCAGGGCAAGGCAGCCGACCCTTATAAGTGAGACCCCGTTAAAAAACAACCGGGTCACGAGAAGCGCCACACCTACGGACAAGGCGAGGCGCACGCCGAATACCGACCATCGAGACATTGCTTGCGAGCTCCCTTCCAACCCATGGGCGGCGTAGTTAGGTGGTCTTCTTACGCAGGGGCACGACCTTGGCCGATTTGCTGCTCGAATTTTCGCCTTCACTCGGAGCCCCAGAGGCCTTGTCCTCGTCTTCAACAGAGACCGACCTCGGCACCGCTTCTATGCGCAGGGGTTGACCGCCCATGGTAAACGGCTCCCCGTTGAAGTATTCCTCCCTCAGAATCCAAGTGACTTCTTGGGGCGGGAGGGTAAGCATGAGAAAGGTGACCTGATACCAGTCTTTCTTGATATCAGGTTCGATCATCTCTATACGAGCGTATACGGAAGGCTCCTCCTGATAATAGATCAGGACTACGTCGCCCTCAGTGTTCGACTGCGTGTCTCTGCTGCTGGACATGTCTTCGCACCTTGCTGGCTTATTCTTAAACAATAAAATTTTTCATTTCATACTATTCTAGGGGATAAGAGACCCTCGGTCAATATCGAAAGAGTTGCGAGAAACCCCTGACCCGGTTATCTGCCCTCGTAGTTTCAAGGGGCTATGACGTTCCCAGCGGCGGTGGAGACCGTCAACATTGGTCTGAGCGCGGCGCGAACCGGAGGCTGAAAACCGCTTCTCCTCCCTGTTTTTTCTTGACTCCTCCGGATACGGTGTGGCATGTATCAACTTTCACAAAGTACGCCCGGAGTTTCGGAATCATGCCTGCTTCGGGCGATTTCGGTTTACGGAGTTCCTCCCCAGCCTGGCTCTGAAGAGCCGATTGACGGCTGCACCGGGATGGGCAAGAAGGCCACCAGAGCGCTCGAGCGTTTCCAAGATGAAGAGGAGAACCTTGAACCCATGACTACAAAAGACTCACCCAACGGCTCGGTAATGGTAGTCGGCGCAGGGATCGCTGGAATTCAAGCTTCCCTGGACCTGGCCGACTCTGGATATCTGGTCTATCTAGTGGAGAAGAAATCCGCCATAGGGGGTGTCATGGCCCAACTGGACAAGACATTCCCTACCAACGATTGCTCCATGTGCATTATATCCCCCAAGCTGGTGGAGTGCGGAAGGCACTTGAACATAGACCTCCTGACCAACACCGACGTGCTCGAGGTCACCGGCGAACCCGGCAACTTTCAGGTGAAGGTGTTGGAAAACCCCCGCTATATAGATGTTTCCAAATGTACGGCCTGCGGCGAGTGCGCAAAGGTATGTCCCATAGAAGTCCCCAACCTTTTCGACGAAGGACTCCGCAACAGGAGGGCAGCCTATAAGCTTTACCCCCAAGCCATGCCCAGTGCATTCGCCATTGAAAAGAGAGGAACCGCCCCGTGCAAGGCTACCTGTCCGGCCCATGTAAGCATCCAGGGCTATATAGCCCTGATCAATGACGGTAGGTATCGTGAGGCATTGGAGCTTTTCAAGGAGGCCCATCCCTTCCCGGCCGTCTGCGGCAGGGTTTGTCACCACCCGTGTGAGGGAGTCTGCACTCGGGGTGATGTGGAAGATCCCCTGGCCATACAATATCTGCACAGATTCCTTGCCGATGTGGACATGGAGGCCGAGACCCCCTATGTGCCGCAGCCGGAGGAGCAAAGGCCCGAGAAGGTCGCCATAGTGGGATCCGGTCCGGCCGGACTCACCGCGGCCTATTTTCTCGCATGGAAGGGATATCAAGTCACAATCCTCGAAAAGCTCCCCGTGGCCGGAGGTATGATGGCGGTGGGCATCCCGGCCTATCGTCTTCCCCGGGACATCCTGGCCCAAGAGATTAAGGTGATCGAGGACATGGGCGTGGAGATCCGCACCGGCGTGGAGTTCGGCCGGGATGTGACCCTGGAGTCCCTGAAAGAAGAAGGATACAAGGCGTTTTTCTTGGCTACCGGGCTCCATCTGAGCCGCGCCCTCAATGTACCTGGAGAAGATCATCCCAAGGTGCTCAAAGGGGTGGATTTCCTCAGGCAGAGCGCCCTCGGCCAAGAAGCCGATGTGGGAAAACGAACAGTAGTGATAGGAGGCGGCAATGTAGCCATAGATGTCGCCCTAACCGCGAAGAGGCTGGGAGCGGAGCACGTAACCCTGGTATGTCTGGAGACCAGGGAGGAGATGCCGGCTTGGGACTACGAGATAGAGGAAGCCCTGGAAGAAGGCGTGGAGATAGTCAACAGCCTGGGTCCAACCCGTTTCCTCGCCGAAGGAGACGGCCTCACCGGTGTGGAGTTCAAGCGCTGCACCTCGGTATTCGACTCAGAAGGCCGGTTCAACCCCTCCTATGACGAGAACGACCTAACCACGATAGACGCTGATACAGCCGTAGTGGCCATCGGCCAGGCCGCGGAGCTCGACTTTGCCGAAGGCCAGGATATAGCCGTCTCACCCAAGGGCGGGCTGGAGGCGGACCCGGTGACCCTGGAGACCCCTTTACCCGGGGTCTTTGCAGGGGGAGACGTGTTTTATGGCCCCAAGTCAGTGGTGGAGGCCGTGGGCTGCGGGAAAGAAGCGGCAGAGAGTATTCACCGCTATATCAATGGAATCGATCTCAAGCAGGGCCGCGAAAAGGATTGGTCTTATGAAAAGCCCCCGGTGGAAGGGGAACCGGTGCGGCCAAGAGCCGCCATGCGCACTCTTTCGGTGGAGGAGCGTGAAGGGAGCTTCAAAGAAATCGCCCTTGGATTTACAGAGGAAGAAGCGCGCAGAGAGGCGGAGCGCTGCCTCAAGTGCGGAATCTGCTCCGAGTGCTACCAGTGTGTGAAGGCCTGTCTCGCTGGGGCGGTGATCCACGACCAGCTGCCCAAGGAGGAGGTCCTGGAGGTCGGCTCCATTGTCCTTGCACCGGGCTTTACAGCATTTGACCCTACTCCCTTTGATACCTACAGCTACTCCAAGCACCCCAACGTGATCACCAGCATGGAGTTCGAGAGGATACTCTCCGCCTCCGGGCCTTATGAGGGACACCTGGTCCGGCCGTCCGATCACCAGGAGCCCAAGAAAATCGCCTGGATCCAGTGCGTGGGATCCAGGGATATAAACCGCTGCGACCATGCATACTGCTCCTCGGTTTGCTGTATGTATGCAATCAAGGAGGCAGTAATCGCCAAGGAGCACAGCAAGCAAGAACTGGATACAGCCATATTCTTTATGGATATGCGTACTTATGGGAAAGATTTTGAAAAATACTATATGCGCGCAGAACAGGAAAGCGGGGTGAGATTCATCCGCTCCAGGATCCACTCGGTGCTTCCCAGAGAAGACGACTCCTTGGTGATCAACTATGCCACAGAGGCGGGCGAGATGCAGGAGGAAGTCTTCGATATGGTGGTCCTCTCCGTGGGGCTGTCGCCCAATGAGGACATTGTGTCCCTGGCTGAGAGCATGGGGATCCAGCTCAACCAACACAAATTCGCGGAAACAGGGACTTTTGCTCCGGTGAGCACTAACCGTGAGGGGATTTATCTCTGCGGGGTCTTTCAGGGCCCTAAGGACATTCCCGCATCGGTCATGGAGGCCTCGGCCGCAGCGGCGGCCTCCGGCCAGATCTTGGCCCCCTCCAGGAACACCATGACAAGGACCAAGGAACTCCCCCCTGAGAAAGACTTTTCCGGGGAGGAGCCGAGAATCGGGGTCTTTGTCTGCAACTGCGGCATTAATATCGGGGGTATAGCCGACGTCCCGGCGGTTCGCGAGTACGCCCGCACCCTTCCCCACGTGGTTCACGTGGAGGACAACCTCT
>JBKHIW010000101.1:0-6767 GCA_046538465.1 Desulfobacteraceae bacterium
TTCCCATTTATGCGCTTATTATTCCTGCCTTCTTTCCGCAGGCGTTCCACGGTCCTATGCTCTGGACGATATACGTGATCGGTATTCTCCTTGCCATAGCCTCCGCGAAGTTTCTGCGCAGCACCGTCCTCAAGGGTGAATCCGTACCGTTTGTTATGGAACTCCCCCCCTACCGGATGCCCACATTGAAGGGAGTGCTCATTCACATGTGGGAGCGCGGCTGGCTCTACCTTAAAAAGGCAGGGACGATCATTCTAGGTATTTCCATCCTGCTCTGGGCCATGACCTCCTTTCCCGGCTTGCCCGAAGACCAGGCGGATCGTTTTGAAAAGGCCAGGCAGGCGGTTTATGCCGGGGATGCCGGAGAGGAGAAGTCCAAGCTGATCGCCTCCATCAACCGGAAAGAGTCTGAAGCAGAGCTGCTCCACAGTATTGCAGGCCGGATAGGCCGCGGCCTTGAACCGGTCTTAAGGACTATGGGGTTCGACTGGAAGATCGGCACCGCCCTCATCGGCGCGTTTGCTGCAAAAGAGGTTTTTGTGGCCCAAATGGGGATTGTCTACTCAGTGGGCGAGGCGGACGAGAAGTCGGAATCCCTGAGGGAGAAACTAAGGGATGCCTACAGCCCGTTGGTGGGCTTTTGCATCATGCTCTTTTGCCTGATCAGCGCCCCGTGTATGGCCACCATAGCGGTTACCAAGCGGGAGAGCAATTCGTGGGGATGGGCCTTGTTTCAGTTGGGCGGTCTGACTCTTCTCGCCTATATGCTGACCACGGTTGTATACCAGGCCGGCAGGCTTTTCGGCTTGGACATAGGATAAAAGGCTCCCCCTAATTCCTGTTTCGGGGGAGCCAATCCATATGTCTTATTTCCCGGCCATCATGGCCGCTATGTCCTCCTCTACGGTGCCGATGGGCTTGATGTCGAATTTATCCACCAGCACCTGGGCCACATTGGGCGACAAAAACGCGGGCAGAGTGGGACCCAATCGCATCCCCTTTACCCCGAGGAAGAGCAGGGCCAGGAGCACGGCCACGGCCTTCTGCTCGTACCAGGCGATGTCGTAGGAGACAGGCAGCTCGTTGATGTCGTTCAGCCCGAACGCCTCTTTCAGCTTAAGGGCGATCACGGCCAGGGAATAGCAGTCATTACACTGGCCGGCGTCCAGAATTCTAGGGATTCCTCCTATATCGCCCAGGTCCAGCTTGTTATAGCGGTACTTGGCGCAGCCGGCGGTAAGTATAACAGTGTCCTTGGGAAGGTTCTGCGCTACCTCGGTAAAGTAGGAGCGCGCCTTCTGCCTCCCGTCGCAGCCGGCCATCACCACGAAGCGCTTGATGGCCCCTGATTTGACCGCGTCGATCACCTTGTCGGCCAGGGCCAGTACCTGGTTGCGGGCGAATCCGCCGACGATCTTTCCGGATTCGATCTCTTCGGGCGGCCGGCACTTCTTGGCCAGTTCGATCACCGGAGTGAAGTCCTTGATCCCGCCCTCGGGCCTGTCGTTTATGTGCTTTGTGGCGGGATAGTTGACCACGCCGGTGGTAAAGAGCCTCTCCTGGTAAGTATTATCTTTTTTAATAGGAATCAGGCAGTTGGTGGTCAAGATGACGGGGCCGTTGAAGGATTCGAACTCCTTGTTCTGATGCCACCAAGAGCCCCCATAGTTGCCCACAAAGTGGTCGTACTTTTTAAAGGCAGGGTAGTAGTTGGCCGGCAGCATTTCCCCGTGGGTGTAGACATCGACACCTGTTCCCTGGGTCTGCTCGAGCAGCTCCTGCATGTCCTTCAGGTCGTGGCCGGAAATCAAGATGCCCGGGTTATTCCTCACACCTATGTTGACCTCGGTTATCTCGGGATGCCCGTAAGCGGATGTATTGGCCTCATCCAGGAGCGCCATGGTGTTGACAGCGGTCTCTCCCGCCCTCATCACCATATTGATCATCTCCTCTGTGGAAAGGTCCTTGGTGGTAGAGGCCAGGGCCTCCATGAGAAATCCGTAGACATCGTCTTTTTCGTGACCGAGGATGGCGGCGTGATCAGCATAGGCGGAGATTCCCTTGCACCCGATCACCAGGAGCTCTCTCAGGGAGCGTACATCCTCATTTTGACATGCGGTGATGCGTACCTCATCGGACATGGCCTTGGCCGTGATCTCTCCCTTGTCTTCCGAGGCCCAGGTCGCGCAATCCGGAAGTTCTCCCGATGCGGCCGCACCCGCCTTTCCCTTGAGCGCATCCCTGACCTTTAAGCCTTGCCTGATCCGGTCGATAATCACATCGTCGTCCCAGGCCACATTGGTAATGGTTGTAAAGAGCGCCTCGCACACGAAACGGGAGGCGTCCTTATCCACGATGCCCTGCTCTTTCAGTTTTTCCCCGTATACTGCTATACCCTTGCATACATAGATGAGCAGGTCCTGGAGATCCGCTGTCTCCTCGGGCTTGCCGCACATACCTTTTACAGTACAGCCTTGGTTCTTTGCCGTTTCCTGACATTGAAAGCAAAACATGACCTTTCCTCCTTTACTGGTTAACTGTTATCGTTTCCTGGCTTCATCGGCCGGCTCAAAGTCGAGGTCTCCTCTTATGCCAGGCCGTTTTCTTTATGTTTTTGAGAAATTGCGTATGCCAGCCGGTCGAGGTCTTTTAGGACCGCTTCGGTGGGCACTCCTTTGCCCAGAACCGGCTCCAGCACCTCGACCTTCAAGTTAGGGATCATCCCGGCCAGAACGTCCACGGTCTTGCCTCCCCAGCCGTATGAACCGATAATGGAAAGATACCTGGTTTTGGGGCGCAGGGCGTTGGCCAGGAATGCTGCATAGGCTGCCAAGGGGTGAGGCCCGGCCAGGACCGTCGGGGCCCCTACCACGATCGTGGCCGCATCCACCAAAGCCATGGCCAGCTTCCCGATATCTGTGACCGCGAGGTTGAAGAGCTCCACCGGGATACCCCGCTCCACCAGGGCGGAGGCGAGATGATCCACCATCTGCCTGGTGCTGCCGTGCATGGACACAAAGGGAAGAACCGCCAGATTCCGGGGCGGGCCCATGACCCAATCCCGGTAAGCGTCCATGATCCAGTCCGGCTGGTCGTGGATTTGGCCGTGGCTCGGGGCTATCATTTTGATGTCATACGCCTTGAGCTTTTCCAGATTCTTTTCAATCACAGTTCGGAAGGGCATCATGATCTCGGCGAAGTATCGCTTTGCTGCTTCATAAACGCGGCCCCTATCGGTCACGTAAAGATCCGCAGCGGCGATGTGCGAACCGAAAAAATCGCAGCTGAAAAGAATTTGGTCCTCGCGGAGATATGTCACCATGGTCTCCGGCCAGTGGACCCAAGGCGTATGGATAAACTCGAGGGTCTTGTCTCCGAGAGCTATGGTCTCGCCGTCTTCCACCGTCACAAAGGAGTTTTCCGGAATTGCAAGAAGATCCATGAGCATGCCTTTGGCCTTTGGAGTAGCCGCGACTTTCGCTTCCGGGAAGAGCTTCAATACGTGAGGGATGGCGCCGGAGTGGTCCTGCTCCGCATGATGGGAGACGATTAAATCGATTTTGGGCACATCGGCGAGCTGGGTCGTCAATTCATCTGCCATAGGCGGATCCACGGTATCGAGCAAAACTGTCTTTTCACTTCCTTCCACGAGGTAGGCATTGTAGGTGGTGCCGTCCGGAAGGGGTATGAGTGAATCAAAGAGGCGCCTATCCCAGTCAACAGCGCCCATCCATTGAATTTTTTCCTTTATCTTCCTTTTATTCATGGGCCTCGCCTCCTTTACACCAAGGTTGACGGTCTCGCAAAAAACCTGCTCCACCGCCGCTGAGAACGTTGTAACCCCTTGAAACTATTGGGGCAGATAACCGGCTCAGGGGCTTTTTGCAACTCCGTCAAAATTGCAATCAAAAAGCATTTGGCAGGTATACTTAAAGCTGATTCTCTGAATTAATAGCCTCCATCAGATCATTCATGAAGTCCCTGAATAGGATCCCGTGTATGAGGGCTGCATCTTCAATCGTATGAAAGCCTTCAGCCGGGCATCCTATACAGAGCATCCTCCTCTTTATGAACACTCCTATGGTCGATGGGTGGCGTGCCATCAGTTCGCCCACAGTCATTCTTGGATCAAGCGTCATTCTGTCTTGATATGCGTTTTTTCTTTGTATCATCTATATCCAGTCATCACGGCTTCCACCCTTGCCTGACTCTGCCGCTGAACTTGTTGTATAATATACTCGGCTGCTGGAGCCGGGTCTTTGCGCGGGCGCAAACAAGGAGATAAAGTGTAAAGATTTTCTCCGGGTTGAAAAAAGCTGGGTCAGCCTTCCTCTGCAAAGCCTACCAGCGCGTGGGGATCGGTCACCACGATTCGTTGGCGGCCGGACTCCACCCAGCCCTTTTTCTCCCAGATGCTGAGGGTCCGGCTTACGGTGTAAAGGGTGGTGCCAGTGTAGTCGGCCAGATCCTGGCGGCTGAGGCGGAAATCGATAAGGATGCCTCTTTCCGATTT
This sequence comes from Desulfobacteraceae bacterium, assembly GCA_046538465.1. Lineage (GTDB taxonomy): Bacteria > Desulfobacterota > DSM-4660 > Desulfatiglandales > HGW-15 > CAZYJR01. The sequence continues at coordinate 4,514 of JBKHIW010000101.1, forward strand.
GCGGCCGGACTGCCTCATTATGCGGAGGAGGGCGCGTGCAATACGCCTCTCCACACGTTCAACCCGGAGCTCGAGGTAGCGGCTCTGGATGTCGTCCAAGCGGGCGACCGCCGCGTGCAGCATATTGATCGCCAGTTGCGGATAGGCGGTCATCAGACGAAGCATGGACTCCCGGTCCCATCCAACCACTTCAGTCGGCTCCACGGCTTGGGCGGTGACTGGATATTCTTTGCCGCTGGAGACAGAGACCGCCGCCGTGATCTCCCCGGGGTTGATGTAGCGGACAATGGCCTCTTTCCCGTCTTCATGAAGCTTGGTCAGCTTCAGACGGCCGGTCAGCACCATATAGGAGTGCAGGGCGGGCTCGCCTTCTTGAAAGACAAGGGCGCCGGACTTATAAAGACGCCGATTGCCAGAGTCAATGATCCCGGGTAGCTTCTCCTTCTCCATGCCGGCGAACAACTCGGACCCGGCTAGAGCCGCCGATAAATCGATTATGCTTTTCATGGGCCGGCCCCTGGATTAATCCTACTAAACAACTATTATACCATGCACCAATTAATGATCAAACCGGAAAGCGCGGTCCTGCCCCCATTATGTAAGCAGCCCCGGGTCCCCCGAGAAAGCCGTAATTCTTTGAGACCGCCGTTGGGAAGAATCGCTTCAAGACCCTTGCAATACTATCAGGTTTGGATAGGAGGGGCATCGTATTTGTTTGAACCAGGACCGCGCGTAGCCGCTGCTTGGTGCTCGAATTTTCGATTCTTTTCCTTGACACGAAAACATATTATATCATAAATAGACACTTATATGTTGATAATAAGAGCGAACAGGCTGAAAGATGGGGCCGGGGCATATCTGTGTGACCATGGTTTGAATGGTGAGCAAAACGGACGACAAGTCATCCTGTGACGATGGAGTCGCGGCAGGCTGGGGACTGAGCGGCGACCAGCTTCAAAGCGCCGCCTTTCTGGCCAAGAGTCTATCCGACGTGAACCGTTTGAGAATACTCCAGCTCCTCAGCGGGGGCAGGCGATCGGTGTCCGCGATTGTCGAGGCTCTAGGTTTGTCTCAGCCATTGGTCTCGCATCACCTGAAGGAGTTGAAACGATCCTTGATGGTCAGGGTGGAGCGCCGGGGCCCCTTCGTTTACTACGAGTTGGCCGATGCGAGGATTTTGAATGTACTCCAGACGCTGAGCGATGTGGCAATGGACTTTTTGTCCGACAGAAAAAGGTTTTGAATTTAACGGGGGCTGGCTGGCCATATGGACAAGCTTTTTAAGATTATAACCCAGATGGCGCCTGAGGAGGCTTTGTCGGAAATTACCAAGGCCTTAGGGAGGCTTTTGCAGGACCTCGATCCTGATGGGCGCGAGCGCTTTCTGATGAATCTTATCGAGCAGTCGGAAAGCGACAAGGTCTCAGGCTTGGTGCATTTGTGACTGGCCGAGTGCCTGGGCGAAGGTGTCGACCCGAAGGAGATGTGCCAAAACTTAATGGATAAAGTCACACGCTGCGAACAACTTTTGGGTATTGCAGACCCCGATCTATTGGCCCTTTTTGAGGACTGGCTGGAAGAAATGGAGGCTGAAGCGATGGCGCTTTTGGAAGAGCACGGGCCTTTGAACGACCACGAACTGGCCGAAAAGCTTGGTCTGTCTCGCAGGGGTGCGGCCTTTCTGCTTTCAAAGATCAAAAGGCAAGAGGCTAATTCAACTAAAAGCAAATAGCTATGAATGGGTTTCAGAGACAAAAAAGGTTCTAATGCTAACAGCTTAATCTTAGTAAACGGAAAAATAATAGCTTTATAGAAAAGGAATTGGAAATGAATGTGCTGTTTATTATAACCACAGAGGATTGTGAAACTGTTTATAATGCTATGCGACTAGCCAATACAGGCATGGCGAAGGGCGACGAGGTCAGTGTTTTTATGCTCGGGAAAGGAGTCCTTTTCGAGAGGTGTGAAGGATCTGAATTCAACGTGATGGAGGAGATGAATAAGTTTGAGGGCGACTTCTATGTCTGAGGTGTGTGCATGAAATCCCACGGTTTGGTGGGATCAGAAGTATGCCCGATCGGCTGGATGGATGATTTATACGAAATCGCTATGGAAGCCGACAAAATCCTTACGTTTTAGACAATAAAATATCATTTTCCTTTAATCATGACCAGCAGCATCTTAAACGGTGATTTGGCCTGAAGCGAATGTGGAATATTGGCCGGCATAATAAGCATCTGACCTGAGGCAACGG
>JBKHIW010000102.1:0-6746 GCA_046538465.1 Desulfobacteraceae bacterium
TGGGCATGTTCGATCAGGAGGAAGAAAAACAAATCCGAATCCGGCTGGCCGACACCCTCAGGTGGGTGGCCTGCCAGCGCCTGCTGCCAAAGGTGGGCGGCGGCCGGGTGGCCGCCTTTGAGATAATGGGCGCCAATCTTCGGGTCAAAGACAGCATCCTCAACGGGGAGAGCGAGGGGAAGACGTTTTATGAGATTATTGAGGGGAGTCAGGCCTTCGGCATGATGACCTTCGACCAGAGCATAACAGAGCTTTACCGGGAAGGCCTGATCTCCGAGGACACCGCCTTGAGTTACGCCTCAAGGAGGGCCTTGGTGGGAAGGGCCGTGGATTCAATCAAGGCCGCCCGAGGGGAGAAGACCACCTCCATCGAGGACCTGACATTGGATGAATCCTACGCAAAGGATTTTGACAGGACGCGCCGCCGCTGAGATAAACCACGGCGCCGAAGGCCCGAACCGGGTTTACGAGAGGAGAGGCAAGGTATGGAAACTACCTGCAGCCACTGTGGAAAGAGATTAAAGCTCCCGGATGAAAAGCTTCCCCAGGGGCAACGACTAAGCGTCACCTGTCCGGGCTGCGGGAAAAAAATCATCATAAACACCACAACACTGCCTCGTTCAGCGCCGGAGCAGATTCAAGAGGACCTTGCCCGTTTTGACGAGTTCGAAGCCTCGGACTACGGCGAAGACACGTCGCTGGGGTTCTATGAGGAAGGCACTAAACTGGCCCTGGTGCTGGACAGCGATCCTGGAAGAAGGGAGATTATCCGGGACGCAGTGGAGTCCCTTGGGTACCGGTACGTGGAGGCCGATGGGACCAGGGACGCCATCGGAAAGATGCGCTTCCACGTTTTCGATCTGGTATTGCTCGCCGACGGCTTTGACGGGCAGCCCTTGGCCCACAGCCCGATAATCAACTCCCTTAACCACGCCCCCATGTCCGTGCGACGCCGGATATTTCTCTCCCTTCTGGGCGATCAATTCACGTCCATGGACAAGATGATGGCCTTTGCCATGAGCGCCAATGCCGTCATAGGGACCTCGGACATGGACAAGCTGACCAAGGTGCTTCAAAAGGCGATCTCTGAAAACGACCGGTTCTACAAGGTGTTCAACGATTGCCTGAAAGAGACCGGGAGGGCCTAAGGCCTGCTTTGACCGCTGCTCCGGCCCCGTCAGGGGCGCATTCCAGGATTTCCCCTCCCGGGATGCTGGAAAGCATCCCTTCCCATCTCTTCCGAAGCCCCCGGATCCCGGCGCGCGGGCCCAGGGCCCAAACCGCCCCGCCTCCGCCGGCCCCGGCGAAACGGGCCCCGCACTCCTCCTCCTCAGCGGCCTCAATAAGTGCCTTGGTAACAGGTAGGAAGGCCTCCGGGGTCAGCCTCTGTCTAATAGAGGTTTCCCGCCTCAGGCATTGCGCCGCCCTGTTCCAGTCCAAGCTGCGGATGGCGCAGGCGAGCTCGTGGACCGCGCGGTTGGCCTCCACCCACGCCTCTCTGGCTCCCCCCGCCATGAAGGCCTCCACCCACCTTCGGTTGATACGCCCCGAGTCATGAACAAGGCCGCTGTGGGCGACCAAGAGCCTTTCCGAGAGGGCTCGCCGTCCCTTCGCGTCCAAAAGCCTTTCCTGCAAAAAAGGCCTGCCGCTCCGTCCATACCTCCACCGCCAGAGGTTGACCCCACCGTATACGGCGGCCGCCTGGTCCTGCATACCGCAAAACCCCCCTGACAATCCATCCTCCAAATGATAGCCGAAAAGGAGGATGTCTTTCCGGGACAGCCGGCCTCCGCCCAGAGCAGCCCTCAATTCCGCCAACGCCTTTATCAATGCGGTAAGGGCCGTGCTTGATCCGCCCAAGGCGGCGCGTACCGGCGACGCAGATCTGATCCGCACTTCCAGCCCGTGGAAGGCGAACCAGGAAACCGCTGCAAAGAAGATCCCCAGGGGCGGGGCAAAGGTGGCGGCCTCCAACGGATAAGCCTCCCCTCCGGGACCTACCCCGGTTGACGAGACCTTGACCCAGCCGTCGGTGAAAGGAGCGAGCTCCACTGTCGTCCTCAAGTCAAGGGCGATGTTGAGGGTGGCTGGATCGAACGCCTCCAAAGGAATGGAGAGGGCTTTTATGTCCCAAGTCCCGCCCGCGTCCACACGGCAAGGGGCGGAGGCCTGCACAGGGCCCTGTTCCAGGATCCCTTTCACCGACTGGAGCTTCACGGGCAAGACGGCTCCTTTGGGCCGAGAAGGTTTTGTCGTTCTCGCAAGGCCTTATCCACGGGGCCTCACAAAGGCGGGACCCATCGGTTGGTGTACCCGTCATAGGACCAGCAGTGCAAAAGGGCCTTCCTGGAGGTGAATTGAGGGTTTTCCGCCCAAAGCAGCATTTGCTCGTGCGCTTCCGCAAGCCGCCGGAAATCCTCCGTTTTCCCCCCCACATCCGGGTGGTGCACCTTGGCCAAACGTTTGAAAGCAGTTTTTATCCTCTGGACACTGGACTCGCACAGGAGATCATTGACACCCAACCGCAGGACCTTCATGGACTCCTTTTCCTCTTTTGTAAACCGCGGTCTGACCCTGCGATCAGGCTTGAGGGACTCCGGGGGAAGGCTCTGATCATGGTTTCTTTTCAACAAGAACAGGGACGCGAAGCTCTTTGCTGTGTTGTTGCTCACCATTTCGTGCCACTCCTCCCCGTAGTGCAGGATCATCCGCTTCAAGTCCTCGGCTGGCTTACATCCTTCGGAGCGCCGGCCGGCGAACCGCGATATGTGCCGAGACCTCAATGGGAGGACATCCAGGACAACATGTTCCCGGTCGAAATAAAACGCTGCATAGCGAGCGTTGACCGCCCGCAATAGGCCTTTTGAAAGGGAGAGCACCCATTGCATCTGCTCCCTGCACTCCTTGGAGCAGTACCTGCGGCCTCCGTTCATACGATCGGTGCCGCAGGAGAGGCAAAATCTTTTTGCGCCCGACCTTTTGCCGTTTCCGCCCGGCTTGGTGACATCAGTTGTCCGGGTGTTACACAAAGCCATCACACGCCGCCTGTTCGCCGCTTCCCATAAGATAGCACTATAACCCCAACGGGCGGGCTTATCAAGGGCGCCGTGCCTTGTGATCGACGCCCATCCGGGGTGACTCGGGGTGAGCTGCTTGACGTTAAAGGCTTGTCGACCTCGGGGAACAGGGTCTGCACAGCCCGGAAGCCGGGTTCCGGGCGCCCTGGGTTGGTTTGCCGGCCCGCTGAAGGCCCTAGATGACCTCCGCCAGAATCTCGGAGAGATCCCTCACAGGAAGGCCCCTTTCAGTGGCCGGATCCTCCAAGGTCATCACGCAGAAGGGACAAGCAGTGGCCAGCACCTCCGCTCCCTTGTCCACCGCCTCCTTGACCCTCTTTTCGCTGTTTCTCTCGTAAGAAATGTCCGCCTCAAAGAACATCCGTCCTCCGCCGCCCTCACAGCACAAAGAGTTCTCCCGGGCCCACATGAACTCCATGAGCTCCACCCCGTCCAGCGCCCGCAGTATATCGCGCGGTGCCTCAAAGATCTTGTTCTGCTTACCTAAAAAGCAGGGGTCGTGATAGATGACTTTCTTTTTATAGCCCGACGTGAGCTCGAGCTTTCCTTCCTTCAGCAGGGAAGCCACCACTTCTGTATAGTGGAAGACCTGGATGCCCATATCTCCATATTCGTTCTTTAATACATTCATGCAATGAGGCGACAAGGCTATTATCTCCTTTACCCCGTACTTCTTAAAGGTCGCCGCATTCTCCTCTTGAAGCTCCTCAAACAGACCCGCCTCCCCCATCCTCCGGATCTCGTTGCCGCAGCAGGCCTCTTCTTTACCCAAGATTCCGAACTCCACGCCTGCCTTTTGGAGAATCCTTGCCACATTAGCCGGCATCACCATGCACCGCGGATCATAGGCCTGTATGCAGCAAGTGAAAAGGAGCCTCTTTGACTCGGTCTCAGACACATGGGGGATCTCCAGGCCCGCCTCCTCCAACCAGCCGTCCCTCTTGGCCCGGGGCCTTCCCCATGGGTTCTTCTGGACAAAGGTGAATTCCAGCGCCTTTTGAATGGAAACCGGTATTTGACCGTCCTCTACAAGCGCCGCTCGCAGATCGATTATTGCCTCCGAGGGTTTTACGTCCCTCGGGCACTTGATGGTGCACTCACCGCAGGCGGTGCAGTACCAGGGAAGGGTTTTGTCGATGTCCCTCTTGAGCAGACTCCTCCGCACCAATTGGCGGATATTGAACGGAGTCACCCCCGACTCCGGGCAGCTCCCGGTACACATGCCGCACTGCATACACATCCATATCCGGCTTTGTCGCTCGACTTCCATAATGATCACTCCCTCTCTCAGGCTGTCCGATTTACAGCAGGGCCCGGGCCCGTCCCTGCTGAGGGCTTTCCATCCCCGGCTGGGGCGCTCCCTGAATAGAATAATCCCCAGCTATTGTCAAGAAATTGGGACGAGACGGGGTTTCTCGTGGAGGTCTTCCCCGGCCTGTAAAAGGAGGTGATCATCGGCCGAGCCCCTGTACAATCGGCCTCCGTCAGCCGGTCCTCTCAGCCTTTTTGTGCTCTATAGCGGAGACCAGGCGCTTGTAGGCCTCGGCTACAGGCCCACCGTCTTCTGAGATCATTCTCCCCAAGAGGCCTTGGTCGCCCCAGTCCACAACCCTTGGATCCAGGGGGATCTCTGCAAGGAGAGGGACCTTCATCTGCTCCGCAATCCTGCGGCCGCCGCCGGTACCGAACAAGGGGATGCTGTCCCCGCAATGAGGACAAATCAAAACGGACATGTTCTCCACCAGGCCTAATATGCCGAGTCCCACCTGGCGGCAGAAGTTGATCGACTTCCTGACATCCGCCAGACTGATCTCCTGCGGTGTGGTCACCACCAAGGCCTCGGCCCCTGGAATGGTCTGGGCCACGGTCAGGGGTTCGTCTCCGGTGCCGGGAGGGGAATCCACTATCAGGTAATCGAGATCCCCCCACTGGATATCAGATATGAATTGGCGGATAGCGCTTATCTTAAGCGGACCGCGCCATATTACAGCCGCATCTTTGTCTCCCAACACCATTTCAATGGAGACCACACCGAGATCACTGGAATAGGAGAAGGGTCTGACCACCCCTTCCTCAGGCATCTCCAGGCCGCCGCTGACCCCCAAAAGACGAGGGATGCTCGGACCGTGGAGATCCACGTCCATCAGCCCTACCCGGGCCCCGCCGGCGCTCAAAAAGAGCGCGAGGCAGGCGGCTACCGTGCTCTTGCCTACGCCGCCCTTGCCGCTCATGACCATGATCTTCCTGTCTATGCGCTCGAGACCGGCTTTAATCAGGGCGTCCTGTTCCGAACGCTCCGCATCTCCGGGACTCATGGTCGGCAGTGTCTTTTCTTTGTCACCGCTCATCTTAACCATCCTTTCAGAGCCCTAAACAACGGAGACCTCCCCGCCGGCCGAAAGGTCGGCGCCGGGAGGTCTCCTCAGGCATAATTTTATTGCTTGCTGCCCGACCGCCCTGGTCTCAGAGCTCAAGCCAGGAGTCGGAATAAAGCGTGTAGCCCAATATCACCCTGGCGGTCTTCGCATAGTCCACCAGCTCCTTGGACAGCGAACCCATATCTATCTCCTCGCCGTCCATGACCTTGTGAATGACCTCCGCTATGTCCGGCCTCTCGCCCCTGGCTATGGCTATAAGCTGATCGTCATAGGCGTCCGCTATGCAGGAATACATACCCTTTCTCTCCAGCATGACCATGTAGGTCTGGTTGAGGATGGGGCGCAGATGATCGGGCGGGCCGTTGGAGATATTGGAAAGTCCGCATGTCGACTTGGCCCCTGGGGCTATGTCCTGGAGCATCTCCTGGAACGCGAGCAGGCTCATGAGCTGAGGCTGCTGTATGTTCACAGGAGTTACAATACCGTCGACAAAGATATCCTCATTAGGGACACCGGCCTCGTTTGCCGCGTAGAGAAGCTCCACGCAGAGAGCCGCGCGCTCATTCTCGTCCCTGGGGAGGCCTTCCGGTCCCCACATGAGGGCGATCATGTTTGCCTTGTACTTCACCGCCAGCGGTATCATCTTTTCGTACCGCTCGGGCCGGGCCATGATGGAGTTTATGATGGCCTTGCCCTGGTGAACGGCCAGGCCGGCTTCCATAGCCTCTATGTTGGAGGTGTCCAAACACAAGGGCGGGGTGTCCCCGATCTCCTCCTGGACGGTCTTAACCACCCATTCCATGAGCTCGGCGCCCCCCTTGCGCGCAGGACCGAGATTGATATCGATCCAATCCACGCCCTTTTCCTTCTGTCTCTTGGCCTCCTCCACGATGGGCTTGGGATCCTTCTCCTTGAAGGCCCGGCCTATCTGTCGGTTGATCACGTTCAGATTTTCTCCTATCAATAACATAAGCTCTCTCCATCGCAGACTGAAATGAGGGCTTTTTCGTAGCCGGCGTCTATTTCTTGTTCATATCCCTCAAGTATTTAGGTAACAAGGAAGCGTCCCTGGGGCCGATCATGATCTCCCAGTCAGGAAGCTCTTCCTCCATATCACCGCTGATGGCAGCGGCATATCCCGGAATTATGATCTTGCGGTGCTTGACCTTGTCGGTTATACCGCTTTTTTTCACGAACGTGCCCACAGCATCGCCCACGAACTTGCCCGCGGCCCATGCCGTCATCACCGAAAGCCCTTCAGTGTCCATGATCAGGAGCCAGCTCGGAATCC
>JBKHIW010000103.1:0-6736 GCA_046538465.1 Desulfobacteraceae bacterium
CGGTTGATTTGCCTTGCCAACCGGTAGCACAAGGTCTTCGGTACATCCGATATCACGGCCAGGCCCCCGCTCAAGTCCCCGTAAAGCGTGCAATAGCCCATGGCCATCTCGGACTTGTTGCCGGTGGTGAGCAGCAGGGAATTGAATTTGTTGGAGAGGGCCATCAGCAGGTTGCCGCGGATCCTGGCCTGAATATTCTCCTCGGTTTCATCCTCTTCGGCGTTTCTGAAAAGCGGGGCCAGGGCCTCCAGGTAACACTGGTAAAGCTCCTGTATGGGTATCTCCTCGAATCTGATTTCGAGGTTGCGGGCAAGGAGCCTGGAGTCCTCCCTGCTCATCTCGGAGGTATACTCAGAAGGCATGGAAACGCCCATCACGTTTTCCGGCCCAAGGGCCCTGCAGGCGATGACCGCCACCAGAGAGGAGTCCAGTCCTCCGCTGAGGCCGACCAAGACACGCTTGAATCCGCACTTTGCCGCGTAGTCCTTGGTACCCATGACCAGGCCTTTTAGCAGCGATTCATCCCGTTCAAGCCAGGGCTCCTCAATCTCCGGGTACTCGGCCTCAGTGTCCCACACCAACATGTCCTCCTCGAATTCATTCCCCGCCATGACCAGCCGACCGTCCCGGTCCATCACCATGCTGGCCCCGTCAAATAGGAGATCGTCATTTCCGCCCACTTGGTTGCAGTAGACAACAGGGATGCTATGGGAGGCGGCCAGGCGCTCCAGGATGCTCATCCTTAGCGGCGGCTTGTCCAGGGTGTAAGGCGATGCGGATACGTTCACCAGGATGTCCACCCCGGCGGAGACCAGCTCTTCCACCGGATTGAGGTCATATGCCGGTACTCCCTGTATGTCTCCTACATTCCATATATCCTCGCAGACCGTTACGCCGAAGGTCTTTCCCTGCAGTTCAAATATCAGGCTCTGCGGGGCCGGGTCGAAATAGCGGGCCTCGTCAAAGACATCGTAAGTAGGCAAAAGCCGCTTTCCTCCTGAGGCCAGCACCCGGCCGTCGCCGAGCAGGGCCACGCTGTTGTAAAGCCGGTTTCCCCTTTGTCGGTTGCCCTTTTCCACATATCCGCAGAGCACATGGATGTCCCTTACCTCGGCTGCCAGGCGGTGGAAGTGCTCCAGGTTGTCTCGGACAAAGGCAGGCTTTTCCAAGAGGTCCTTCGGCGGGTAGCCGATGAGAGGGATCTCCGGGAAGACCACTAAGGCGCATCCCTCGGAGCGCGCCCTTTTCACCGCCTCTTTGATAAGGAAGGCATTGTGGTCAAAATCCCCTATCACCGGGTTCGTCTGATTAATCGCTATCTTCATGTCCCAGTACCCTCCATTCTAGACCGAGCTCAAAGTAGCGCAACACAGTGCCTGCAATCAAGGAGTAACTCGGTCTGAATCGAATAAGGTTCGTTTTTTACCTGTCAAAAGCGTGACGAACCCCACCTCCATCAGCCAGGCTCTTTAACGCAGGGATTCTTCAAACCGGGTTCGAAGCGGATGCTGAAGCGCGGTCCAGGCCGAGGCCGCGGGCGTGGAAACAAGGCTTGCTATCCGAGAAGGCATGGTTTGTGCAAACTGGCGCTAAGGAAAAAACCTTTTCCCAGGGTTTGATGAACTAATAAAGGAAGCAGAACCACTATGACCAAAGACTCCGGTTTACCTGCCGCAGCCAACTACTTCCTCAAGCCGGGCTACATCTATGTCCCGGAAAAGCCCACTGTCATCTCTACAGTGCTGGGGTCCTGTGTGACGGTGACTCTATACGATACCAAACGCAGGGCAGGGGGGATAAACCACTTCCAGCTTCCCAGCAGATCCCCTGGGGAAAGGCCTACGGCCAGGCACGGCGATGCGGCCACGGTCATGCTGATCCGCATGATGCTGGGGGAGGGCTCCAAGAGGAAGCATTTGGAGGCCCAGATACTGGGCGGGGCGTTTAATCCCGAGGTATCGTCCCAAGATGTGGGCTTGGAAAACGTGCGCATGGCCAGAAGAGTATTGTCGAAGTACGGAATCCGCATAGTCTCTGAAGACGTGGGAGGGGCAAGGGGCAGGAAGATTGTCTTCGATACCTCTGCAAACGAGGTGGTCGTACTCAAGGTGGAGCGGCTGCGGAAAGGGGACTGGCACCCTTATGTGGACGACAGGTGACCGCCTTCAGGCTTTTTCAAATTGCTGAAGTAGAAGGCGAGGGCGGTTTCTACGCCCACGCGGGCGGGAAAAGCGCCCTCTGAGTCCTCCATCCAGCGGACTCAGGGATGGTATGCATTTTGCTTATGTGATCTGAGGATACCGCATCCCGCCCGGGCGTTTGTTGAGGCCGGCGGTTGCCGTCCGGATGGAGGGGGCCACGGGCGAAAAGAGAGGGAAGGGGCTTGAGGTATGCAAAACGTCATAATGGGCAACCTGGACGGTGAGCTGGAAAAGGTAGCCTTTGATCCGAGCGGTGTGCGCCGGATACTGGACCGCTCGGGCGCCAATATTGTGCTCTCAGGTGAGGGGAGCCTCTATTTGGAGCTGGACGGAGACGTCTATCCGGTGACTTACCAGGGGGACCATCGGGTGCATTCCTACTTTATAGTGCTGGCCGACTCAGAGGCCTTTAATGTGTCTGACTACAGGATGCTTTTCGAGGTTCGAGAGCTTCCCAACCATTTGGTAGCCGGGACCGATTCAGCAGGCCGGATTCATCTCTGCCGCAGGCACAAGGGCCCCGAGGCTCCTGCGGAGTGCGATGAGGAGGAGCCCGAGCTATGCCTGGAGCAGATGGAGGAGAGGTTGGAGTCCAGGGAAATCAAAGAGGAAGAACTGGACCAGCTCAGGAACATGGTGCGGAACATTCGAAACGGCAAGTTCTTTGAGTCGCTCACTTCAGAATTTTCCAGCAAAATAAAGGAAATAGCACTGGAACTGATCGATTTCAGAAAGGACATAAAGCAGAGGATAGAGCCGGGCATAGTGGATATCGCGGCCAGGGACATCCCCGAGGCAAGTAATCAGTTGGAGGGGATAAACGAGACCCTGGAGAGCACCACCATGAAGATCATGGACATAAACGAGGAGCAGATGGAGCTTGCGAAGGAAGCCCTGAATAGGCTCCAGAGCATGATCGAGAAAGAGATACAGTGGGAGAAAGAGCCGGGGCTGATCAGGGAGATGAAGGGCCTGTTGGAAGGCCTTACAGGCGAGACAAGGCAGGTGGTGGAATTCGTACTCCCCGGGCTGGAATCAGCACTTAAGCTCATGGAACGAGGAGGAGGCTTCGACAGGGTGAAGGAGGACCTGGCCGAGCCCATGGCCACCATACAGGACCTGGAAAGGGATTTAGGAGAAGGGCATGAAGAAACCCAGAGGCTGGCTGAGCTCAACCGAGAGCTCGAAGAGATGCTGGAAACTGCCCGTGACGGCGAGGCATGCGAGCTCACTCCTGAGGCTCTTTCGACAGAGCTCCGGAATCAGACGGACACCCTGGAGAGGATAGCAGACCTTTCCATGAAGATGATGGAGCCCTTGAGTTTTCAGGATTTGGTGGGACAGCGGATACAGAGGATTATTAAACTAGTAAAATCAATGGAGGAAAGGATTGAAGATCTTATAATATCCTTCGGCATAAAACTTCAGAAATACAAAGAAGATCCATCCAAAAGCTTTGAAGAGCTCAACCGAGAGGTAGAGCACTACAAGTCAGAACTCAAGGGCCCGCAGGGTGATGGAGGGCTGGATCAAAAGGATATCGATGACCTCCTGGCGAGTCTTTAGAGTCCGGGAGAGACGACGGTGAATAAAAGGAGGAAATAGGGATGCCCATGGATACGTCGATCAAGGTCCTCGTAGTGGACGATTTCGCCACCATGCGTCGAATCGTCAAGGGGGTCCTGAAGCAGTTGGGCTTCAGCAACATCATCGAGGCCGAAGACGGGACGGGTGCAATGGACGTCCTCAGGAAGGAGAAGATCGGCCTGGTGGTCTCTGACTGGAACATGCCCAAGATGACAGGGTTGGATTTGCTCAAGGCCATCAGGGCGGATGAGGATCTCAAGTCCACCCCGTTCATCATGGTCACGGCGGAGGGACAAAAAGAGAACGTGATCGAGGCGGTAAAGGCCGGGGTTGATAACTACATCGTCAAGCCCTTCACCCCGGAGACCTTCAGCGAAAAGCTGGAAAAGGTCTTTGCCTGAGAACGGAGCATGGATTGGAGTTCAAGATGTCCGAGCGGTTGAAAGAGATCGGAGAAGGCCTGGAGTCCATGGCCCTGGAGGTGGTCTCCCTGGATCCGGGGGATATCCCGGCCATGGGGCGGGCCATGAACGTACTGGAGAACCTGGAAGCCGCATCCAGGGGGCTTGATGATCCAGTGTTTCTTAAGCTGGTAAGAGCGGTCAAGAATTACATGGAAAGGCTGATCCTCGCTGAAGAGACGGATCTCAGTCCGCTGGAGGAGGGCGTCGGTGCGCTTCAAGCCTACCATCGGGCCCTTGTCAACGGCGAGGCTTATCAGGATGACCCGGGCTCGCTTTTGAAGGCACTGGGTGCGGAGGGACAAGATAACGCGGGGATCGGGGGGTCCGATCAGGCGGAAGAGCCGGTGGACGAAGCCCCCACGGAAGTATCCTCCGGGCGGGGAGAACCCGCGTCCACCCTTACGGCCGCTGAGCTCAGCGAGGAGGACAGGCAAATCCTGTGGGACTTCGTGGGTGAGTCCAGGGAGAGCCTTGACGCCATAGAAGTGGCCTTGATCGACCTGGAGCAGGATCCTGAAGACTTGGAGACCATAAATTCCATATTCAGGCCCTTTCACACCATCAAAGGGGTAAGCGGATTCCTGAACCTCAAAGAAATCAACAGGCTTGCACACGGGGCGGAAAACCTGTTGGACAAGGCCAGAAACGGAAAGATCAGGGTCGGGGAGACGGTTATAGACTTGGTCCTGGAGTCGGTGGACGTTCTAAAGCGCATGATCGCGGTGGTGCAGGAGGCACTGGAGACCGGGGGGAGCCTGGACGGAGGGGAGGACATAGGGCCCCTCATAGAACGTATCGACTCGGCTGAAGACGAGGATCAGGAGGCCCTCAACGGCGCCCGCATAGGGGAGATACTCCTCAAGAAGGGCCTTATTTCCCGGGAGGACCTGGAACGGGGCCTGGAAAGGCAGAAGCTTCAACCCGGGCGAAAGATCGGCGAGATCTTGATTGAGGAGAAAAAGGCCGGGTCAAAGGAGGTGATCTCCGCCCTCAGGGACCAGAGGCGTCAGACCAGGTCCCACATGGATCTCCAGGTCAAGGTGGATACCCAAAAGCTGGACAACGTGGTCGATCTTACCGGAGAGCTGGTGATCGCCCAATCCATGCTGAGACAGAATCCCTACATAAGGGAGTGCACCGATCAGAAGCTTTACCACAATCTCAACCAACTCAACCAAATCACCTCCGGTCTGCAGCGGACAGCCATGTCCATGCGCATGGTGCCCATCAAGAGCACGTTTCAGAAGATGGTGCGCCTGGTCAGGGACTTGGCCAAGGGTTCGGGCAAGGAGGTAGGCCTCGAGATGAGCGGCGAGGACACTGAGATCGACAGAAATGTGGTGGACGAGCTTTATGAGCCCATGGTGCACATGATTAGAAACGCAGTGGACCACGGCATCGAGACCCGGGAGGAGCGGGAGAACGCCGGCAAGGGCCCCCGGGGCAAAATTTTGCTCAGTGCCTTTCACCGCGGCGGCAATATAGTGATTGAGATCCAGGATGACGGCAAAGGTCTGGACAGGGATGCCATACTGGAAAAGGCGCGGTCAAGAGGCCTTGTTAATGATGACAAGAAACTGACAGATTCAGATGTATACAATCTGATCTTCCAGCCCGGGTTTTCAACGGCAAAAGAGATCACTGACATCTCAGGCAGGGGAGTGGGCATGGATGTGGTCAAAAAGGCCATCGAGAGGCTGAGAGGAAGGGTGGAGATCAGTTCTACGCCTGGAGAGGGCTCCACCTTTGTGATCAGTCTGCCCCTCACTTTGGCCATCATAGAGGGAATGCTGGTAAGGGTAGGCAGGGAGCGCTATATCATCCCGGCCCTGGCCATACTGGAGTCTTTCAGACCGGAAAAAGAGCAGTATTCCACTGTGGAAGGAAAGGGGGAGATGATTCGAACCAGGGGAAGCCTGGCCCCGCTGGTGAGGCTCAACCGCCTCTTCGGAGTCGAGGCCGACCACACAGATCCCTGGGAGGGATTAATCGTATCTGTTGAGCATGAAGACAAGCGGATGTGTCTCCTTCTTGACGAACTCCTGGGCAAGGAAGAGGTGGTGATCAAGAGCCTGGGCGGAAACCTCAAAAACATAAAGGGAATAGCAGGCGGCGCCATCCTGGGTGACGGCCGTGTGGGCCTGATACTGGATATGTCCGGGATTTATGACTTGGTAAACGGCAACCACCGGGCCCTGGGCTGATCTGTCGGCCGGGAACCGGAAAAACGGGCGGTGTATCTCGCGTGATTATTACGGTAGGCGTGGCCGACATGAAAGTCAGCAGCGACCCGGAGGTGGTCCTCGTCACCTACTCCCTGGGCTCTTGCATAGGGGTCGCAATACACGACGCTCAGGCCGGGGTAGGTGGGATCCTTCACTTCATGCTGCCGGAATCCAGCCTGGACCCGGAAAAATCCAAGAAAAAGCCTTATATGTTCGCGGATACGGGCATCGCTCCTCTGTTCAGGCAGGCCTACAAGCT
>JBKHIW010000104.1:0-6704 GCA_046538465.1 Desulfobacteraceae bacterium
AGGTCCTGACCCCCCTGGAGACAAGCCTGTGGTTGACCGCCGAGACTGCGAGCAGAGCCGGGATGGGAGCAGCCTCCGCGAGCAGGCCCCGGTCGCTCAGAACCAAAAGCGAATCCCCCCGGGCCAGCGCCTCCTCGCTACGATCGCAAAGGTCTTCCAGAGCAACAGCCAGCCCGGCTCCAGAGCCCCCGGCGGTGAAGCCCATCTCCAGTGTCCTGGCCTTGAATCCTTCCACGTTCAGACTCTTGATACGGATCAGGTCCTCGTTGGAGAGGATAGGGTGCAGGATCTTGATCAGGCGGCTGTGGCCGGGCACCTCGGTGAGTATATTGCCCGGGTTCCCCATAAAGGTCATGAGCGACATGACCAACTCCTCCCGCACCGGGTCTATGGCCGGATTGGTGACCTGGGCGAAGAGCTGTTTGAAGTAATTATAGAGGAGCGGACCGTTTTCAGAGAAAACGGCAAGGGGTATGTCTGCGCCCATGGCGCCGACCGGCTCATATCCGGTGGAGGCCATGGGCCCGATTATCGCCTGGAGGTCCTCACGGGTGTATCCGAAGAGCCTCTGCCGCTCCAAGAGCTTGTCGAAGTCCGGGGTGATGGAGGAGACGCTCCCGTAAAAGCCCCTGAGGGTTATGCGATTCTCCTCCACCCACCGCCTGTACGGCTGCCGTCTGGCGCATAGCGTCTTGATCTCACCGTTGCCGAGCACTCTCTTTTTGAGTGTGTCCACAACTATCATCCGGCCCGGCCTCAGGCCGCCCTTTTCGGCTACGTCCGCCGGGTCTAAATCAAGCACCCCGGCCTCGGATGCAAACACTACGAAGCCGTCTTTGGTTATGGTATATCTCGCAGGCCGCAGTCCGTTCCTGTCCAGCATGCCTCCCACCCGGTTCCCATCCGTGAAAACCAGGGCTGCAGGGCCGTCCCAGGGCTCCATGAGCCCGGCGTGATACTCAAAAAAACCACGCTGGTCAGGTCCCATGGGGTACTTGACCCCCCAGGCCTCAGGGACCAACATGAGCATGGCATGGGCCAGGTCACGGCCTGAGCTGCACAGGAGCTCCAAGGCGTTGTCCAGGCATGACGAGTCACTCCCTCCTTCCTCCAATACCGGGAGCACCTTGTGGAGATCAGGTCCCAGGCCGTCGGATCCGAGCATGGGCTCCCTCGCCCTGAAGTGGTTTAGGTTGCCCCGTAAGGTGTTTATCTCCCCGTTGTGGGCCAGGTACCTGAAGGGCTGGGCAAGCTCCCAGGAGGGGAAGGTATTGGTGCTGTATCTCTGGTGAACCACCGCGAGAGAACTTTCCACCAGCGGGTCCTTCAAGTCCTGGTAGTAGAGAGCGAGCTGGCCGGCCGTGAAAAGCCCCTTGTACGTTACTGTCCTGCAAGACATACTGGGGATGTAAAAGCAGTCCTCATCGTCGACCAGGTGCTCAGCGGTCTTTTCTATAACCCTTCTTAGTACATAGAGCTTCCGCTCCAATACCGAGCCGGACCTCCCCGCGCCGCCGATAAAGCACTGCCATATGACCGGCTGCCCGACCTTGGCCTGGCCCTCGACCGCTTGGCGGTCGACAGGCACCTCCCTCCACCCCAGGAAGGGCAAGCCCTCGGCAGAGGTGCAGCGCTCCACCACCCGCGCACACTTCTCCCTTAACCTCTCCCCGCGGGGCATGAAAAGCATCCCCACGCCGTACTCGCTTGGATCAGGGAGGGAAAAGCCTTCAGCTCGGGCCTGTTCCCTGAAAAAGCCGTCAGGTATCTGAAACAGGATGCCCGCTCCGTCCCCGGTCTTTTGATCCCCGCCCACGGCTCCCCGGTGCTGCAGGTTGATCAACACCTGGATAGCCTGCTTTACCAATCGGTGGGTCCTCGAGCCGTCCACGTTGGCCACGAAGCCCACCCCACAGCAGTCGTGCTCGAAGCATGGATCATAAAGACCCTGCGCCGTGAGCAGCCCCCGCCCTCGCATCTTATACTGCCTCATCCCACACCCTTACACAGGCTCCTCCATATCGAGCCCCTCCTCGACCTTCGCAGAGGGGGCGCAATCTAGAGTATGGAAAGATAGCGGTCCAGTTCGAACTGGCTCACATGGGTACGGTAATAATCCCACTCTATTTTCTTATTCTCTATGAACTTGTTGAATATGTGCTCGCCCAGGACCTTCTTTACCAGGTCGCTCCTTTCAGCCTCCAGTATGGCCGCGTAGAGATTCCCCGGGAGGTCGGTTATCCCATGCGTCTTCCGCTCGGCCGGATTCATCTCGAAGATGTCCTCTTCAATGGGCGGGGGGAGCTCGTACTTTTTCTCGATGCCCTCCAGGCCCGCCCCCAGCATCACGGCAAAGGCCAGGTAGGGATTGCACGCGGGGTCGGGAGACCTGAACTCCATGCGCGTCGCTTTCTCCTTTCCCGGTTTGTACATGGGGACCCGGATCATGGTCGAGCGGTTCCTCCTTGCCCATGAGACGTAAACCGGGGCCTCGTAACCCGGAACCAGGCGCTTGTAGGAATTGACCCACTGGTTGGTCACCGCGGTTATCTCGGGTGCATGTCTCAACACCCCTGCTATATAATGTTTTCCTAATTCAGAAAGCTGATAGCGGTCGTCTGGGTCGTAAAAGGCGTTCCTGTCTCCCTGGAACAACGACTGATGGACATGCATCCCGCTGCCATTGACCCCGAACATCGGCTTAGGCATAAATGTCGCATACACCCCGCGCTGTCTGGCTATCTCCTTGACTATAAGCCTGTAGGTCATGGTCTTGTCCGCCATTCGAAGTCCCTCGTCATAGCGCAGGTCGATCTCGTGCTGGCTGGGCGCCACCTCGTGGTGGCTGTACTCCACGTCTATTCCGATAGACTGTAGAGCGAAGATGGTATCCCTCCTCAAATCGCTTCCCATGTCCATTACCCTGGAGTCGAAATACCCACCTTTGTCCAGGATCTCGGTCCCTTGGTCGTCCTTGAAGTAGAAGTACTCCAGCTCGGGACCCAAGTAGAAGGTGTAGCCCTTTTCCGCGGTCCGATCCAGCAGGCGCTTCAATACATACCTGGGATCGCCCTCGTAAGGGCTTCCGTCCGGGTTCAGTATGTCACAGAACATGCGGGCCACGGGCCTCTCGCCATTGCGCCACGGTACCAACTGAAACGTGGCGGGATCGGGCTTCGCGATCATATCGCTCTCCTGGATCCTGGCAAAGCCCTCCACAGAAGAGCCGTCAAACCCCATACCTTCGGTCATCCCCTCCTCGAGCTCCGAAGGGGTTATGGCGAAGCTCTTCAAGACCCCCAAAACGTCCGTGAACCAAAATTGTATGAAGCTCACATGGTAACGCTCGACAGCGCTGCGAACATCATCAGTGGTCCTGCACTCCAGCCGCTCTATGTTCCCTGCCTCTGGATCAAACATTGATATCCCCCCTTACTATTGTCTCTGTCTGCTGGTGCTCACCCGCCGGCCCCAAGGCCTGGGTCAATAAGGCCTGCCGCGCACCCGGGCGTGACACAGTGACACGGCCTTCGGGTCGAATGCAACCCCCGGGATAAAGCAGGCCCTCCAGGTATTACATATTTTCCCTTTCTTTCAAACAGCAATGCCCGTGCCATAAGGCAAAGATCAAGTGAATTCCCTTTTGTTACGCCATATTGGGCCGTATAGGAACAGGATTTTCTATTGTATCATGCGACAATTTTGTAGAAATCAGGCCTAGAATGCTACAAATATGTAGAAAACAGTGAGGCCGCCCGGCAAGCATCAAAAAAAAGAGGATTGATCCCAGGGCCGGAATCAGATAGGAGTATTAATTTGACTTAATCCTCGGAATATGCGGAGGCGCCTCCATAAATGAGCAATTGGCGCGAAAGATCGTATTGCGGAGACCTGAGACGAAAAGATGAAGGGCGCAAGGTCCTTTTAATGGGGTGGGTGGATGCGGTCAGGGACCACGGGAACCTGCTCTTCATCCATCTCAGAGATGCGCGGGGAATAGTCCAGGTGGTATTCGACCCGGGGGCGGGTGAACAGGTCTTTGAAAAGGCCGAGCGGCTGAGGAACGAATACGTGGTGGAAGTGCAGGGCCTGGTGGCGCTCAGGAGCGAAGGCACCGAAAACCCCAACCTCGAGACCGGCGACATAGAAGTCAACGCCCAAGCCCTGACCATACTCGCCGAATCACCACCCCTGCCCTTTCCCATCTCTGAAAAGGCCATGGTGCTCGGAGAAGAGACAACCTCGAGCCCGGCGCAGGTGGACGAAGATCTGAGACTGCGGTTCCGCTACCTTGACTTGAGGCGGCCTTCCATGAACGAGCGCCTGGTCAAGCGCTCCCGTATCATGAGCCGAATCAGATCCCACTTGGAGGAGAAGGGGTTTATAGAGGTGGAGACCCCGTTTTTGACCCGCAGCACGCCGGAAGGGGCCAGGGACTACCTGGTACCCAGCCGGATCCACCCGGGGAGGTTCTACGCCCTTCCCCAGTCTCCTCAGCTCTTTAAGCAGCTCTTGATCATGAGCGGGGTCGATCGATACTTTCAGATTGTAAGGTGCTTCAGGGATGAGGATCTGCGGCCCAACCGCCAGCCCGAGTTCACCCAGCTGGACCTGGAGGCGGCGTTCATAGACGAGGGGTTTATTTACGAGGTGGTGGAAGAGCTGGTGGCCGGGATCTTCGAAGTCGGCGGGATAAAGCTGGAAAGACCCTTCCCCAGAATGTCCTATCACACGGCGATGGAGCGGTACGGCACCGACCGGCCGGACCTGCGCCTGGGAATGCCCTTCGAAGAGGCAACGGACATCTTCAGGGGTACGGGATACGAGATCTTCCGCCGCATCCTGGATCAGGGCGGCCTTATCAAGGGCTTCCTGATCAAACGGGCCGCCGGATCTCTCAGCAAAAACGTACTCCAAAACGACTATGCCCTCAAAATCGCGCCCTCGTTGGGAGGAAAGGGTATGACATGGATGAAGATGTCCGGAGGGAGCCTCCAGTCAAACATATCCCAATTCTTCACCGCTGAGGAGCTTTATCGTCTGGCCGAACGACTGGGTGCTGATGAAGGCGACGTGGTGATGATGGTTGCAGATACTTCCAGGGACCTGGTGAACAAGGTTCTGGCAGGCCTTAGACTGGATGTGGCCGAGCGGCTGGACAGGGTGCCCCATGACCGGTATCTCCCCCTATGGATCACCGAATTCCCCCTGTTCGAGCTCAAGGACGATGTCTTGGGGTCTCAGCACCATCCGTTCACCATGCCCGACCGCGAAGACTTCGATCCCGAGAATATGGACGAGGTACTTGCCCTGCGCTCAAGGGCCTATGATCTGGTGATCAACGGCGAGGAGCTTGGGGGCGGGAGCATACGCATCCACCGCCCTGAGCTCCAGCAAAAGGTTTTTCAGGCCTTGGGCCTTACCGAGGAACAAGTGGAAGGCAAATTCGGCTTCTTTGTGAAGGCCCTGGAGTACGGCGCGCCCCCCCACGGAGGACTTGCCCTGGGGCTGGACCGAGTGGCGGCCATGGTGCTCGGCGCCTCTTCCATAAGGGATGTTATAGCCTTTCCCAAGAATCGAAGCGCTGTCTGCCCTCTCACTCGGGCGCCTTCACCCGCGGATCCGGAGCAACTCAGGGAGCTGCATCTGATCTTCTCCGACTCCGCAGCGGCCTCTGTGGATAAGGACACGGGGCGTTCAACCTCCAGGGCCGGGATGCAGGGAAAAATCCGCATCTCCAGGGAAGAGGCGGCTCACGTGGCCAAGCTGTCCAGGCTTCGGCTCACAGAGGAGGAGGTCGAGACCTTCCGGGAGGACTTGAGCGCTGTCCTGGACTATATGGAGTCCCTTCGCGACCTGGACACCGAAGAAGTCGAACCTATGAGCCACGTCTTGGAGTCGCTGAACGTCTGGAGAGAGGACGAGGAGGCGCCGGTGGAAGATCCGGCCTCAATCTTGTCCGGGGCACCGGAGTCTGAAAACGGCTACTTCAAAGTG
This sequence comes from Desulfobacteraceae bacterium, assembly GCA_046538465.1. Taxonomy (GTDB): domain Bacteria; phylum Desulfobacterota; class DSM-4660; order Desulfatiglandales; family HGW-15; genus CAZYJR01. The sequence goes on from JBKHIW010000104.1 coordinate 5,998, forward strand.
CCCAAAATCCTGGAAGGCTGATAAACATGGCACTTTGCGACCTAAATGCCTATACACTGGCCGCTATGCTCCGAAGGAAGGAGATCTCCTCCAGGGAGCTCACAGAGGCGACTCTGGATAGAATCCAGGAACAAGAAGCGCAAATCAACGCATTTATTACGGTAACGCCCGAGGAGGCCCTCAAAGCGGCCGACAGGGCCGATGAAAGGGCCCGATCCAAGGACGTCCCCCGGCTGAACGGACTTCCCCTGGCGGTCAAGGACAATCTATGTACCAAGGGAGTAAGGACCTCCTGCGGATCACGTATTCTCCAGGACTATGTCCCTCCATACGACGCCACCGTTGTGCGCAGGGTCATAAGCGACGGTGCAGTGATCATAGGCAAGACCAACCTGGACCAGTTCGGAATGGGCTCTTCGACTGAAAACAGCGTGTTCGGGCCCACCAAGAATCCTTTGAACCATAGCTATGTGCCGGGGGGCTCCAGCGGGGGCTCGGCAGCGGCCCTGGCCTCGGGAGAAGCCGTGCTTGCCCTGGGGACGGACACCGGGGGCTCCATCCGCCTTCCTGCGGCTTTTTGCGGCGTAGTGGGCATCAAACCCACTTACGGCAGGGTGAGCCGCTACGGCCTGATCTCCTATGCCTCTTCACTGGACCAGATTGGAGCCATGGGAAAGAGCGTTGAGGATTGCGCCCTGCTCCTGGGG
>JBKHIW010000105.1:0-6667 GCA_046538465.1 Desulfobacteraceae bacterium
ATCCACCACCCTCACCCCAAAGAGCTTTTTCCTGGCCACTACATATTGTTATTCGTTTTTTGCTATCCTGATCCTCAAAAAGCAAGTTCCTATCCCGTGTTGACTGCAACAACATCTTCAACTAACATGTTCGTCAAAAGGCAAGTTCCTATCATGTCCCGATGAAAGGACCCCCATGGACCTGACCGCCGCCCAGCGCTACCTCCAGGAAAGGGGGGACGTCGCCTTTGCCTACCTCTTCGGCAGCATGGCAACGGACAAGGCCACACCCCTGAGTGATGTGGACATCGCCGTCTACCTCACCGAAGGGGACTTCTCGGAAAAGCGGCTGGAGCTGATCGGGGACCTCTGCGACCGACTCGGCACGGACCGGCTCGACCTGGTGATCCTGAACACGGCCCCTCCCGGGCTCCGAGCCAGGGTGGTCCGTTCGAAGCGCGTCCTGGCGGAGCGCCTGCCCACGATACGCCACGCCTTCGAGTCGAGGACACTCCGCGAGTACATGGACTTCTCCAAGCTCGAGAACCGCATCCTTGAGCAGCGGTACCGGCATGGTTGACAAGACCTTCGTTCTCAGAAAGATCGCCGCCTTGGACGAGTACCTCGGGCAGATCCGGGAGTACGAGAGCATCACGGTCGATGCGTATCGAAGCGACTGGAAGACCCAGCGAATCGTGGAGCGCACCCTCCAGATGATGATCGAGACCTGCCTGGACATCAGCGGGCACATCATCTCGGATGCGAACTTCTCCGTACCGCAGACCTATGCGGGTATGTTCCGCGTATTGGCGGCCAACCACGTCCTCGACGAATCACGCCTGGACGCGTTCGAGAAGATGGCCCGATTTCGCAACATCGTGGTCCACGACTACGAGAAGATCGACCCTGAGATCGTGGTGGGCATCCTGAAGAAGAATCTCTCGGATTTTGTCTTCTTCAAGGAGTCCATCCTTCAATACCTGAAGTGAAACCCCTTACCGGTTCAGGAGCTCGTCTAAGTACTTAGACAGGATCTCGATAGATGGTCCTGAAACCTATTTGAAGATGCAAATCGACCGGGCTGCAACTTCCATTCTTAACCGCGCCGGCGCCGACTCCGTCATGCCGTACTCCTCCCTCGGGTTCAACGCAATTTTGATGGAGTCGCAAAAAGCCCCTGACCTGGTTATCTGCCCTTGTAGTTTCAAGGGGTTAGAACGTTCCCAGCAGCGGTGGAGCAGGTTTTTGCGAGATCGTCAATCTTCAATTTTCTCAAAAACGAAGACATGCTGATGCTGGCCGAGGGGCTGAACGTTTTCAGGATCAAGACGCCTCAATCATTGAAAAGACTCCTTCAATGGCTTCGGGAAAAGAACGACAGAAAACGCCGGCAGTTCAAGCAGATCCGACCAGACGGCCCTGCTCTTCCGCTTCAGACGTACTCCCCGCGCTCAACCCTGATCTCGCATGCAGCATGCAGACACCGCTTTGGTGCCGCTTCGCGGCACACTGACAACGATACTGACACAGGGCGTTTCCCGTTCGCCTCAATGGCCTCCTGCGAATATGACCAGTGATGGATCGTATTCCTCGGGTTTTTCAAACCCCAGGAGGTTTAGCAGGGTGGCGGCCACATTGGATAAACCCTTGCGCTCCAAGTCGGCCATCACATACTCCCCTGCGTATCCGGGGTCGAAAATGGCAAAGGGGACAGGGTTCAGGGTATGGGAGGTCTTGGCCTTTTTCCCCCCTTTCGCATCAATGGTAAACATCTCCTCGAGGTTTCCGTGGTCTGCGGTCACCACTGCGATACCTTCCAGTTCCTCCACCACCCCGAGCAGGGCCCCGACACAGCCGTCCACAGTCTCCGCGGCCGCCACCGCAGCCTCCATGACGCCGGTATGGCCGACCATGTCGCCGTTGGCGAAGTTCAACCGCCCAAACCTGTAAATGCCTTGTCTCAGCATGGAAACCGCCCGGTCTTTAATCTCCGCCGCCTTCATCTCAGGGGCCTGATCAAAGGGTATGCGGTCCGAGGGAATCTCTACATAGGTCTCCAGGGAAGGATCTATATACCCTGAGCGGTTTCCATTCCAAAAATAGGTCACGTGGCCGTACTTCTGAGTCTCTGATACGGCGAACATCCTCACTCCCTGGGAGCACAGGTACTCGCTCACGGTCCTCTCTATCACCGGCGGCTCAACCAAAAACTTGGGCGGCATCCCGGTGTCCCCGTCGTATTGCATCATCCCCGCATAAACCACGTCCGGGAGCGGTCCTCGATCAAAGCCTTCGAACTCCTCCTTGGTAAAGGCCTCTGATATCTCTATGGCCCTATCCCCACGGAAATTAAAGAGCACTACGGCGTCCCCGTCCCTTATCGGCCCCACCGGATCGCCCTTCCCGTCCACCACCACGAAGGCGTCCATATACTGGTCGGTCATCTCGGGGTCTTCCTGATAAAACGTCCGGACCGCTTCCGAGGCGCTTCGGAAAGGCCTGCCCCTCCCTCTTACATGCGCTTCCCACCCCCGGCGGACTATGTCCCAGTCCGCATAATATCGGTCCATGGTCACCTTCATGCGTCCACCGCCGGAGGCTATAGCATAATCCAGCCCCTTTTCCCTTGATATGCGCTCGAGCTTCTCCTCAGTGGGAAGGACATAGTCAAGCGCGGACCTCTGCCCCACATCCCTGCCGTCAATAAGTGCATGCACTCTTACTCGAGACAACCCTGAGCACGCGCAGCGATCCACCAGCCTGTACAGATGGTCTATATGGGAGTGCACGTTCCCGTCCGAGAGCAGACCGATAAAATGAACCGCCCCTCCTGAACAGGCACGGTCTTCGATCTCCCTCCATACCGGACTTTGGAAAATGCGGCCCGAGTCAAGGGCCTCGTTGACCAGACGAGCCCCCTGAGCAATCACCCGCCCTGCACCCAACGCATTGTGTCCGACTTCGCTGTTTCCCATGTCCTGGTCGGTCGGAAGCCCGACGGCCGTGCCGTGGGCCTGGAGTTGGGTGTAGAGCCTGCCTGCGAAGAGCCGATCCAGATTGGGGGTGCGGGCCGTGGTCAGGGCGTTTCCCGGCCCGGGCGGCGCTATTCCAATACCGTCCATTATGATCAACAACAAAGGGCCTTTGCGCCCGGAAAAACCCCTGCGTCTTTCCAAATGAAGATCCAAAACCTTGTCCCCTTCCTAAACCAAACGACTCCACCATCCGGCGGAACCCTTGATAACGCCGAAATCCTTTTAAAACCGCCCTCGGCAATCATAATTCGTGCGATCGACGGTTTGCAAGGTCAATCACCTCCTTTTCAAAAGGCTTAGCAGTTGACCCCTGCAGCCTCTCTATGGAATAAAAACTATCAAGGAGGGAATGCCCATGCGCTTAGCCCAGTATTATCACCACGGCACGCCAAGGCTCGGGATGGTACAAGAAACCGAACTGGAGCCATGCAGCTTTTCAGGAGATATGATCGATTTCATAAACTCTCCCCGGCCTCTGGACCCCAGCGGGCCGCCCATCCCCCTGGACCGAGTACGCTTGGCTCCGGCGGTGAGCCGCCCCTCCAAGATTATTGCCATAGGCCTCAATTACCTCGACCACGTTGAGGAGAGCAAAGGTACGACACCAGAAGCTCCTTTGGTGTTTGCAAAGTTTCCCAACTCCCTCGTCGGCCATGGAGAGCCTGTTGTCTGGGATCCCGCGGTCAGCTCTAAGGTGGACTTTGAGGCGGAGTTGGCCGTTATCATCGGACAAAAGGTATACCGGGCGGAGGAAGAGGATATAATGGAGGCTGTTTTTGGATATACCTGCGGAAACGACGTGAGCGCCAGAGACATCCAATTCGGCGACGGACAGTGGGTCCGCGGCAAGAGTCTGGATACCTTCTGCCCGCTGGGTCCCTGGATTGTGACCAAAAACGAGATCCCTGACCCGCACGAACTCTCCATAAGATGCCTGCTCAACGGACAGGTCATGCAAGAGAGCGGGACCGACCGGATGATATTTCTACTTCCGGCCCTGTTGGCCTATCTCTCCCGCCACTTCACATTATATCCGGGAGATGTGGTCTTGACCGGGACTCCGGCCGGAGTGGGCGTGTTTAGACATCCTCCGGTCTATCTGCAGGACGGTGACGTTGTGAGCGTTGCCATCCAGGGCCTGGGCGTTCTTACCAATCCCTGCATCGCTGTAGAAGCAGTCTAAACCACCGCAACAGACCCGCTGGTGCCGCCCCCGAAACGGGTGACCGCATCGGCCGCCGTTGACAAGCCCTGTTCCAGGTAGGCTGGACCTATACCAGGGACCGCATAGGAGTAAAAGAGGATGTTTCTGCTCTTGTCGGTCACCCTGGTCTTTTCATCCGCTCCCTGGCAAAGCACGCATATGATATCCTGCGAGTCCCTCAGCACCACCTCTCCGGCTCTGCATTGCAGTTCCCTGCCGCCCATTCCCAGGCAGGTTTCCCCCTCGTCCGCGAGGTCCAGCAACAGGGGGCCTTCTATCTTGTCGAAGTCGGTCACTGCCACCAGTATCCCTGCACACATTTCCGCCAGGAAATGACTGTCCACAGCCAGGTTGTAACGAGGGAAGCCGCTGTCTACGGTCCGCTTGAGATGGACCGGCAGGGGGCAGGGCCGGCCGAAGTCATTGAAGAACCTCTCATATGTCTCTATGCGCTCTCTTATGCCGGCAAGAGTCTCCCGCTTCCGCATCCTCCGAAGCAGCTTGCGCTTGTATGAATCAAAGCCTTCGGGATTTTCCGGGTTCTCACATCCGCTCACCAACACCCAGCCGAATGCAACGTCCGGATAGGCCGCCTTATATCGATCCGACTTTGAAAACGCCACCTTCATCCGACTCCTCCGGGTTCGATATCTCTGTCTAACGGCTCACCACAATCGAATGACTTTTTTCCCGTCCCTCAATTCAGCCCTTACCATTTCCATGTGCCTGAGCGCGGCAATCTCCCGCTGCAAATCCTCCAGGTCGATGCCCGCCTGTCGGGCCACAAATTCAGGTTCCGCCCCGCCGGTATCTTTCAAAACGTCCAGGATCCGCTTCTGGGTCTCGGTCACCCTTAACTCCCCACCTGCTTGATCCGACAGGGTCTTTGCGCTATAAACCGCCCACGGATCGCAGGCCTTAGGTGAAAAGACGGCGTCTATATAACAATCTTCGCACAACAAGCGACCAGCGTAACGATATTCCTCCTCCTTGTCCTTGATTTCTCTCCCGCACTTTTCGCACACACTCATCATTTACATCCCTCTTTAATCCACGCCCCCTGTAGCACTCCTTGCAGGGTTTTCTTGTTGCAAAAACCTTTATTTGAAATGATTATTTACTCTCTTGCAAATGCCTGGGCCGCCGGCGAAACCATACCGGCCTGAAAACAAGGGAAGGAACAACCGGCGTCCGGGCCATCTGTGAGTTCATCATTTTTGACTATCAGGACATTTGAAAAAAGACAAGGGGTGCAGGGGCTGCGCTGATAAAAACAAATGAATTCGGGTTCCAAACAATTGAATGAAACAACCGTGAACCGAGACACGGTCTCCGGGGTCAGAAGCCAGATCTTAAACCGGGTTCTAGCCATCTTCAGCATCATAGCCCTCCCGGCCATACTGGCGGGGGGCCTCCAGGCCAGAAACAGGGGCTGGGAGTGGCTGCCTTTCCTCTACGCCCTGGGTTATATACCGGTGCCTGTCTGCTACCTCTTCCGGAATAAGCTCAATATTTATATCCGGGTATTGGGAATCCTGTTCCCAATGTACGCGGTGGGGGTGGCCGTACTGATGAAGCTCGGGCTGAGCGGTGCCGGCATTCCCATCCTGCTCACACTCAGTGTCCTGGCCACCGTGATCCTTGGCCTGAACTCGGGAATCATCGTCCTGTGCATCAGCCTGGTAACAGTCGCGCTGGTGGGGCTCGCCATCAATATGGGCTGGATCAAATTTGATATCGAGATAGTGTTCAACTCCATAGACCTCGTCGCATGGGTGACTGCATTTTTTGTCTTCGCTATGCTCAGCTCCGCTGCAGTGCTCATATCCGGTATCGTCCAAAGACACCTGGAGAATTCCTTTTGGTCCGCCAATGCAAGGCAAAAGGCCTTGGAAAAGGAAATCAGAGAACGACAAAAGATTGAAGAAGAGCAGCGCAGCATGGAGCTCAAGCTCAGGCAGGCTCAAAAAATGGAAGCGGTGGGCCGGCTGGCGGGCGGTGTGGCCCATGACTTCAACAACATGCTAAGCGTAATCCTGGGGCGGGCGGAAGTCGCCCTGATGAGCATCGAGCCCAAGGATGCCCTTTACAATGACCTCCATGAAATCCATCAGGCCGCGACCCGATCAGCGAACCTTACCGGCCAACTCCTGGCATTCTCCAGAAAACAGGTGGCCTCTCCCACCGTGCTGAATCTCAATCAGGCGATAGACGATCAGAAAAAAATCTTAAAAAGGCTGGTTGAAGAAGAAATCGATATGGAGTTCAAGCCGGGGCCGAATCTTTGGAACATCAAGATCGATCCATCACAGCTTGATCAGATCCTTACCAACTTGACCGTCAATGCCAGGGACGCTATCGCCGGGGTGGGGAGAATAGCGATCGAGACCTCCAATGTTGTTCTGGACAATGAATACGCAGCCTCCCGGCCTTATGTCCAGCCTGGGGA
>JBKHIW010000106.1:0-6648 GCA_046538465.1 Desulfobacteraceae bacterium
GCTATTTCGTAGCCCTTTGCCAAGGGCTGATATGATATCCGCCTTGGGAGTTACTTTTTAGTCGGCCTGGTTCGATGAAAGATGCGTCTGTCTCTGTCCCGGAGCATCACCTGGCCGAACGGCCCGCTGCAGGCCCGCGCATACCATGATTCTGCGGTCTCCCGGCACCCTTGACACGCACCGAGCGGGATTTGGACCGCGAAAACGTGGCTCCCTGTACTGGCCGCGGACTCCAGTCCCACTGCGCCGGCGCAATTGCTGCAAACCCGTACAAGCTCCCTCTGCCTCTCCAGTATGCCGTCTGTGTCGTAAAAGATCTCCCGCCTCCGCTCGACCACATCCCCCTGTCTATGCGAGGCCTTCTTGAGCCCTCCTTGCAGAAAGGTCTTTTTGAGGCGGGACGCCAGGTCCTTGATCTTTCTCGTCACCTCGGGGCTCTGGGGGCGGGGGCGGTAGTCGGGTTCTTTGACCGTGCTGGTATCCAGTCCTGCCATGGCCATTATTATGCCCACATTGACATAGGGAAGGGCGCTTTCCACAGCGTAGCCTCCCTCCAGAACGGCTATATGCGGATTCAAGCGGGAGTTGAGGCGCGCATAGCCCCCGGCTGAGAAGTTCATGTCCGTTATGGGATCGCTGTAGTGGTTGTCCTGGCCCGCAGAGTTGATCACCAGGTCCGGTTTAAAGCGCTCCAGCAAAGGCATCACCACTTCTTCCAAGACGTACAAAAAACCCTCGTCCCCGGTCTTGGGCGGCAGGGGTATGTTGACCGTGGTCCCCAAGGCGTTGGGCCCGCCGGCCTCTTCAGGGAAGCCGGTCCCTGGATAAAGCGTGCGGCCGTCTTGATGCATGGATATGAAAAGTGTCTCCGGGTCGTGCCAGTATATGTCCTGAGTCCCGTCTCCGTGATGGCAGTCGGTGTCCACCACTGCGACCCTCTGTACCCCGTAATTCTCCCGCAGCTGCTCTATCATAACGGCCTCTATGTTGATATTGCAGAATCCGCGGTTTCCATGGACCACCCGCATTGCATGGTGTCCGGGAGGGCGGACCAGGGCGAATGCATTGTCTACCTCCCCTTTCATCACCGCCTCCCCTGCAACCATGCATCCTCCGGCTGAGATCAAATGGCTCTCGGTCATCACCGCATCCTCACCGGGGACGCAGAAGTGCACCCTCTGTATGTCCTGGATCGCGGCCGGTCTTACCCGATACTCCACAATGCAGTCAAGGTCAAGCAGCCCCTCTTCCAGCACCTGGTCCTGAGTGTAGAGCAGCCTCTCCTCTCTCTCGGGATGAGTAGGGCTGATCGCCCAGTCAAAGGCCGGGAAAAAGACCAGTCCTGTGCGGCGCGTACCCTTGATCATGATGCAGCCCCCCTGTTCCAACCGGAAAGCAGGCCCGGGACCAGGCACAGCCGGATGCGTATGAGCCTGCCCGTCCTGGTGAAACCCTGTATCATGTTGAAGACCTTATTTTCCACCACCGCTGTTTCGATGGGATCGGCGGTCGCACCGGTCCTCGAGGCGAGATCGAGCAGGGCCTTCCTGGCCAAGGACATGGCCGCCTCGGGGTCGAAATCTCTGCTCACGGCCTGTTGCACTCCGGCCTCGGGAATGACCGCCTCCCGCCTCGCTGTATCGGCCTGGAGGGTGACCTCGCAGGTCACCCGGGAGACTGCCGCTCCCAGCGCATTGGCCACCTCGGCGTGAGGAGGCACGAAGGTGGGTATCCGCAGGGCGGATCCTACAAATTCGGCCAATTGGGCCGCCGGGCCGCCGATTACCACGGCCCGGGAAGGCGTGATGGTCTTTCCTTCGAGCACTTCCCGAATCGTATATACCGGCCTGGCGTTGACGAAGTGGACAAAGGCCGCGGTCGACTCCGCGATCAGCTCGGCCATTCGGACGAGGATCGCCCTGGCGGTCCCGTCGGGCCCGAGGCGGGTGGCGGAGAAGAGCGACTCCAGGGAGCTCCTGGCCGCCCGGGGATCCCCCAGTTCGAGCAGGCCGAGTTGCACCATGGCGTCCGTAGGGGTGGGGGCGGGTCCGCCAAGGGCGGCCGGCGGCCCTTGGCGCAACGGCCCGATCCGCAGCAGACCCCCCTCTCCGGGCCTGACCTCACTGTCCCCTCCTATGCCGACCGATCTGGTGTGGAGCGAGCGGATCAGGGTCGAATAGGGGCCGATGCGGACCCCGGTGGGCTCCAGCAAAGGGGCGCCTCGGTAGACGAGTGCGATGTCCGTGGTAGTGCCTCCAATGTCGAGTACCAGCGTGGTATTCGTACAAGGGTCCAGTGCCAGTGCCCCCATGACGCTCGCTGCAGGACCGGATTGAACCGCCTGGGCAGGGAAAAGGAGGCTGTGCTCCAAACCCACCGTGCCCCCGTCCGGCTTGAGGAGATAAAGGGGCGCTTTGACGCCCCTTTGTTGAATTATTCCCAGCAGGGCGTTGACGAATGATCGGTGCAGAGCATGGAGTGAGGCGTTGAGGTACGTGGTGGTTATCCTTCGGGGGAAGTTGAGGTGTCCCGAGGCGGTATGGCCCACAGCGACGTGTCGGAAAAAGGGTCTTATCCACTCGGCTGTCTGGAGTTCATGCATCGGATTTCGAACGGAAAACTTGCCTGTGACTCCTGCAGCCGAAACGCCCCGGGCCCTGATACGCCGGGCTGCATCCATTACTTCGCCTTGGTCCAAAGGGGCCGCTTCTATGCCGCGGTGGTCCAGGGAGCCCTTTATCACATGGTAGGACGGACCGACCGCGAATAGATCAGGATCCATGCCCGGGCCGGAGGATACGAGCATCCCCGCGCCGTCCAGGCGGTCTTGTATTATGGCGTTGGCGGCCATGGTGGTCGAAAAGGTCAGCCTGGCGATCCGGTCGGGGTCTATACCCGCTGTCGCCCGGTCCAGGGCCCGGGTCAGGGTCTCCACCAGGTCCTCACCAGTGAGCGCCTTGGCAGTGCTGATCAGCCCATCAGGGCCCGCAACCACCGAGTCCGTTTGGGTGCCTCCCATGTCCAGGCCCACTATCAAGTCCGCGCGGCCGGATTCATGCGTTTCATCCATATTCTTTTGATCTCCAAGGTCTTGTTCCTAAGTGGAATATGAAGGGCGGCTATTTCATCCAGAGCAGCCCGATCGCAAAGAGCCAAGATAACAATCCGGCCGAGACCGGGGTGAGCAGCCAGCCAAGCCCAATACGCATGAGCATCCTCGGGTTTACCGTTCTGATACCGCCCACCATGCCCACACCGACCACCGCCCCCACAATGGCCTGGGACGAGGAAACCGGTATTCCAACCTGGGTGAAGATATGTAGAGTAAGCCCGCCGGCCAGGACCGTGACAAAGGCGGTGAAAGGATCCAAGGGAGCTATCCCTTTTCCCACCGTCATCATCACCCGCTTGCTGTAAGTAAGGACTCCCAGGGCGATGCTGAGCCCGCCTATGAGCCCGGCCCATTCCGGGGTCAATAAGCCGGAGCCCACATACACCCCGGTCACATTGGCCACATTGTTGGAGCCGAGGGTGTAGGAGCCGTAGCAGCCTGAAAAGAGGATGCCGAGATGATATAATCGGTTTCGGCCGGTGAGGCCGAGATGAAGACCGTCCAGCAGGCGGTCGATGGACCTGTGGAGAATATAGCCCATGACCAGGCCGCTTACAGGGGTGAGGACCCAGCAAGTAATGATCTTGAGAAGTGGTGAAAAGTCGGCCGAGCCCGAGATGACCCCGATCCCCAGGATCGCCCCGATAATCGCGTGGGAGGAGGAGGCGGGCACCGCCAAAAACGTCATAACAGCCATGGTGATCCCCGCAGCCAGGGCGCAAAAAAAGGCCTCCAAGGGCAGGAGCCTGGACAGGTCGTTCAGGACCCCCATGCACTTGGATCCCTCCAGCATCGCTCCCGATACCGCGAAAATCGAGGTGAGCCATACAGCGGTCTTATAACCGATGGTCCCTGTGGCCACACCAGTGCCGAAGATGTTTGCAGAATCGTTTGCCCCCAGGCTCCAACCCAGGAAGCCACCGCTTAGGATTTTCCACATGATTCATCGTCAATAAGACCGCCCGCCCGGCTGGCCCCGCCGCCTATTTGGTTATGGCCGCGATGATCCCCAGGCAGTCGCTCGCATCTTCTATGGTGTCGCTCACAGCACAAAGGTGGGAGAGAAAATCGGCCAGGATCCTGCCTTCCCAAAAGTCATCGATTCGGACCCTTCTTGCATCCTGGATCAGGCCGAACTTCATGTCATCTATGCGCTTCTCGTAGATCCTGATCGCCAGCTTCTTTTCCCTGAGGTCTTCGCCGGCTATCATGGCCTGGAAGGTGATATGGAGCATTTCGCTCATCTTCTGATTCAGAAGGGCGATTCTGGAGGACTCCCTCCTCAAGGCCTCGGGAAAGGAGACCCCCAAGTAGCATACAGCCGCATCTTCCAGTCGGTCGAATACTTGGTCCACGATCTCCACGAATTTGGAGAGCTCAGGCCTGAGATAAGGGAGGAAGGCGCCTTCATAAATAAGGGAGACGATCTCCCTGCGTATGGTGTCCGCCTCACGCTCCAGGTCCTTCACACTCTTCATGCACTTGGCGTCGCTGTGCTCCAAGGCCGTGAAAAACGCACTGCACCCCTCGCACAAGAGGCCGATATGCCGCTCCATTCCCTCCACTACACGCTGTTCCCTGCCTTCATGGCCGAAAAGCTTCTTAAGAAACATGATCCCCTCTCGCCCTGAGGATCAGAGAGGCAGCCATGGCGTCCATGAGCGATATCACCCCGATGATCTCGGAGCCGTCGCAGACGAATACGCGCGCCACGTGGTTCTCTTCCATCAGCCCTGCAGCGTCTATAAGGGATGCCTCTTTGTCGATGCACGCAATGGGACGGGAGGCGATTTCCGATACCTTGACTTCGCTCGGGTTTTTCCCCTTGGCCAGCACCCTGTAAACGATGTCCCTGGCGGTTATGACCCCGTCCTTGAGGTCCCCGCCGGGGAATCTTACCAGTAGAGACCTTATCCTGCGGTCCACCATCTTTTCCACCGCATCGTAGACGGTTGCGTCCGCGTCCACGGATTCCAACCGGGTGGTCATGAAGTCGAAGACCTTCATTATCTGTTCTCCCTTGTCGAATTCAGCTACTCGAAGATCTCCCGCCTCTCTTCGCGGTGATCTACGATATAGAGCAGCCTGGCCTTTTCCTTGAGCTCACGCTCGAGGTCTCTGATTTTGAAGCGATCCACTCCATACATTCGGATATAGCTCTTTCTGAAGCCTTCAGGCGCCCCTTCGTAAGAGGTCATTATGCTCGCCATCCGCCCGCCGTACTTCCTGATTACATCCGCCACTTCCTTAATGGACCCCGGCCGATCCTCCAGGAGGAATGCGAACTGAATGCCCCCTTTGCCGATTCCTCCCACGGATATCAGCACGCGGAAGAGATCGGTCTGGGTAATGACGCCCACCAGCTTGTCGTTCCGGTCCACCACCGGAGCACCGGAGATCTTGTTTCCCAGGAGGACTTCAGCGGCCTCCTCTACTGTGAAATCCTCGGGCAGGGTGATCACCTTTGTGCTCATCACGTCCTTCACCTTGATCTTGGAGACCAAATACATAAGCTCGTGGATCTCCAGGCTGGTGGCATCCGAGGCCGACGCCCTCTTGAGGTCCCTGTCCGTAACCATGCCTACCAACTTCTCTTTATCAATGACCGGCAGCATACGGATTTTATGTTTCTTTAATAAGTCAGTAGCGCCTACTATGCTTTCATCCGGACCTACGGTGATCAAGTTCCTGCTCATCCAATTTTTGACCAACATGGCGTCTCCTCCTTCTAGTAGATCTCCCTTTTGTTCTCCCTATGGTCAACCATATAGAGAACAGTGGCCTTTTCCTTCAGCTCCCTGGTGAGCTCGAGGAGCTTGTCCCGCTCCACGCCGTACATACGTATATAGACGCGTCTGTACCCCTCGGGTATTCGCTCGTAGGAGGTGAGTATGCTGGCCATCCGCCCCCCGTACTTCCTGATTATATCGGCGACTTCCTTTATGGAGCCGGGCCGGTCCTCGAGCTGGAAGGCGAATTGGACACCTCGCTGCTTGAGCCCGGCGACCGAGAGCATCGCCCGGAAAAGCTCGGTCTGGGTGATTGTCCCAGACAGCCGGCCGTCTTGGTCGACCACGGGTGCTCCGGAGATCTTGTTTTCCACCAGTATCTCCGCAGTCTCCTCCAGGGTGTAGTCGATAGGCACCGTTATCGGCGGCCTGCTCATGATATCCTGGACCTTGATCCTGGCGAGCACGTACAGGAGCTCGTGAACCTCCAGAGTCGTGGCGTCGGAGGCCGAGGCCCGTTTGGTGTCCCGATCCGTGACCACCCCCACGAGCTCGCCGTTTCGCATCACCGGCAGCATCATTATGTCATGTTTCTTCAATAAATTGATGGCTTCGAGCATGGAGTCATTGGCATCCACAGTTATAATGTCTTTTTTCATCCAATTCTTGACCAGCATTTATCTACCTCCATGCTGTAGCATTTAGCTTAAGTGATCACACTAAATTTAATTTTACCATGGCCCCATTCCCATATCAAGCCGCAGCGTTTTGTAGTCGAGGCCTATCGCTGGGATCAGTGCTCAAGCC
>JBKHIW010000107.1:0-6647 GCA_046538465.1 Desulfobacteraceae bacterium
TTCAGGCCTTTGAGAACCTGAGAGAGGCGGGTGTCCCCTTCGGGATATCCGTTCAAGCCACCAGGGACAACTGGGACGAGGTCTCGAGCGAAGATTTCCTGCGGTTTTATTTTGACGAGCAGGGCGTCTTCTATGGCTGGCTCTTTCAGTATATGCCCATCGGGCGGGGCTATACCCTGAAGGGTATGGTGAGCCCGGAAGAGAGGCTGGAGTTGTTCAGGAGGAATGTGTGGGCCATAAAACAAGGCGGGTACAACTATATTGATTTTTGGAATCAAGGCGTCATGACTGACGGGTGCCTGGCCGCAGGGAGAAACGGGGGGTATCTTTACATCGACTGGAATGGAAATGTCATGCCCTGCGTGTTTATCCCCTACCACCACGACAACGTCTTGGACCTATACCGTAGGGGCGGGACCCTTGACGATGTCCTTTATTCACCGTACTTCAAGCGTATAAGGGAGTGGCAGAACCGATACGCATTCAAGAGACCGAGTTCGGAAAAGGGCAACTTGATTCTCCCCTGCCCCATTAGAGACCACCATCGGGCGATACAGGGGATAATGGAGGATCTTTCAGGAGTTCATCCTTCGGACGACTTCGCGGCCGAGTCCTTGGAGGACAGGGACTATCACGATGGTCTTTTTGCCTATGATGAGGAATTAAAAAGGGTGCTGGATCCTGTGTGGGAGTCGGAGTACAAGGGCGGGGGCCGCAAGGGAGCCGCGCTTGGGTCGGCCCGGCTCAACCGGGCAGTGGGCGGTGGATGAACCGAAACGTCCCCTTGCTGCAGCGTCCCAAGGGCAGAGAGTGATTAGATATGACAGCCCCGGAGTATAGATTTTTGCACGCAGCTGATCTTCATCTGGACAGCCCAATGCTGGGATTGGAGGAATATGAGGGGGCGCCGGTGCAGGAGCTCCGGGGATCCACCCGACGGGCCCTGAAGAATCTGGTTGACCTGGCCCTTGCGGAACAGGCGGCCTTTGTGCTTATCGCCGGGGACCTCTATGACGGGGACTGGAGGGACTATAACACCGGGCTTTTCTTCATTTCCCAGGTGCGGAGGTTGAGGGAGGCGGGTATAAGGGTCTTCATAATCGCGGGCAACCACGATGCGGCAAGCAGGATCACCAAGACGCTCCGGATGCCCGAAGGTGTTTATCTCTTTCCCTCGGACCGGGCGCAGACAATTCGGCTTGACGAACTAAACGTAGCCGTTCACGGGCAGAGCTTCCCCTCGGCCTCTGTAAGGCGGGATCTTTCGGCCGGCTATCCGGAGCGCGTGGAGGGATGCTTCAATATCGGGCTTCTCCACACGTGCGCCACCGGTAGGGAAGGCCATGAGTCTTATGCGCCTTGCACTGTGGAGGGGCTTCTTTCCAAGGGATATGATTACTGGGCCTTGGGGCATGTGCACCGGCGGGAGATGTTGTCGGAGGACCCGCCTGTTGTATTTCCCGGAAATGCACAGGGCCGTCATCCCGGAGAGTCAGGCCCCAAGGGTTGCATGCTGGTGAAAGTGGCCGGGAGCGGAGAGATAAAGACGGCTTTCAGACCGCTTGATGTGGCCCGCTGGTTCACGCTGAGAATCGATGCGTCGACTGCTGAAGACGGTTATCAGGCCGTGGACCTGGTAATGGACGGGCTGGACGGACTGCTTCAAGCCAACCCCGGCCTTCCCCTGGCCGTAAGAGTGGAGATCAGCGGTGAATCCAAGGCCCATGAGGACTTGGCATCCGATGTTGAAAAATGGACCGAGGAGATTCGGGCCGGGGCCCTGGATGCAGGAGGGGGCATGGTGTATGTGGAAAAGGTGAAAATCCGCACCAGTACCCCCTTTGATCTCCGCAGACTTTGGAAAGGCAGCGGGCCCGTCCGGGAGCTCCTGGATACCATAAGCGACCTGGAGGCCGATCCCGAGGAGCTTAAGGAGTTGGGCCGGGTGCTGGAGGACCTGGAGCGGAAGCTTCCCAGAGAGCTGAAGCAGCTCGGTGAGGCCTCTCTTTTCCGTGACCCGGACCGGATTCGAGGAGTTCTGGAGCAGATAAGGCCGATGCTGGTGAAGCGCCTTATAAAGGAAGAGGGCGCTCAATGAAGATCCTCCGGCTTGACCTGTTGGCATTCGGGCCTTTTACCGACGTCAGCCTGGATTTAAGCAGCGGTTCAGAAGGCCTCCACCTCATCTACGGACCCAACGAGGCGGGCAAGACCTCCGCGCTACGGGCACTCCGGCAGGTACTGTACGGCATCCCCGCCCGGTCCGACGACGCCTTTATTCATCCTTATCAGAAGATGCGTATAGGCGCGTTGCTCAGGCACAGCGACGGCAGCATCATCCACGTTATCCGAAGAAAAGGCAACGCCAACACCCTGCGAGACGCAGAGGCCGGCAAGCCGGTGGACGAGGCGTATTTCCAAAAATTCTTGGGTAATATAGACCTGGATGTCTTTACCACTGTATTCGGTATAGGGCATCAGGGTTTGGTGCAAGGCGGGGAGGAGATCATCCGCGGAGGCGGAGACGTGGGCCGAGCTTTGTTTGCAGCCGGCGCGGGGATTTCCGGCCTTCGCAAGGTCCAGGCGCAGCTTCAGGCCGAAGCCGAGGCCCTGTTCACTCCCAACGCATCCACCAGGAAGATCAACAAGGCGATATCCGAGTTCAAGGAGAAGCGGAAATTCCTGCACCGGGCGGAGCTGGAGGGCCGGGAATGGGAGCGTGGCCAAAACGAACTCCGCGAGGCCCTGGAGCGCAGGGAGTCGTTGGACAATGAGCTTCGGGCCAAGGAGGCGGAACAAAACCGTCAGGAGCGCATACGTGACGCCCTTCCCTTGATATCCAAGCGTCAGGAGCGCCTACAGGAGCTGAGTGCCTGTAAAGGAGCGGTCTTATTGCCGGAGGATTTCGGGGAGCGCCGGCATCAAGCCCTGGCCGAGCTTCGCATCGCCGAAGGTGTGCGGGAACAGGGCATTAAGGATTTGGAAGAGACCATTCACGCCATGGAAGAGCTTGAGGTGGATGAGGCCCTGCTTTCCAGAGAAGGCGTGATCGAGGATTGTTATAAGGATTTGGGCGGCATACAAAAGGCGACAAAGGACAGGCGTGGTCTCCAGAGCGCCATGGAGCTCCTCAGGGCAGAGGCCGGGGACATTCTATCCGGACTGAGGGACGACTTGGGCCTGGATCAGGCGGAGCGCCTGAAGCTCAAGCGCCGGGAGAGGGTCTGGATCCAGGAGCTGGGAAAGGAATACGAACGGATAATGGAGCGGCTGGGAGGCGCCCGGACCTTGGTGTCCAAGGCGCAAATCCGGCTGGACGCGGTGGTGGATCGCCTGGATGCCTGCGGGCGGCCGGCGGATGTGACCGAGCTGGAGCAGGCATTGGAAAAGGCGTCCAACAAAGCGGCCCTGGAGGACCATTACAGGGAAGAGACGGCCGAGATCCAAGGCGCCCTCCACAGCCTGGAGCTTGCCTTGAAAAGACAAACCTTGTGGCGAGGAAACCTGGAGGACCTCGAGCGGTTACCCATTCCTTCCAGGGCCGCCATAGACGAGTTCGATCAGCGACTGGCTCAGGCTGATAAGAACGCGGCTGATTTAAGGGCAGAGTGTGCAGAGCTCGAAGAGGACATGGCCCGGATTGCCCGGAGGCTCGAAGAGCTGGATCTCCGGGGCGGGGTCCCTGAAGAGAAGGACCTCTATCAGGCTAGAAGGCTGAGGGAGGAGGCCTGGGGGCTGGTACGCAGGGCGCTGGAGGGAGACCCGCCCTCGGACCGAGAGATAAGCCCATTCATTGAGGCTGAACCGCCGGCCAAGAGCCTGGCTGAGGTCTACGAGGCGCGGGTCCGGCGGACTGACGATTTGGCGGATAGACTGAGGCGCGAGGCGGATCGGGTGGCGGAAAAGGCCAAGTTGACATCGGATCAGGAGGCCTGCCGGACCCGCTTAAAAAGGGCGAAGGATCGGCTGGAGGCGGCGGAGAGGTATAGGGACGAGGTCAGGGGGTCTTGGGAGCGGCTTTGGATCCCGGCCGGCATCTCCCCGCTAGGCCCGAGGGAGATGCGCGCCTGGGTTCAAGATCAGGAGGGGATCCTGGAGCGGTACTCCAATCTCCGGGAAAGGACCAGGAAGGCCGAGGTGCTTGGTAGTGAAATGGAGGCGTGCCGGAAAGAGCTTTGCCGGAGGCTGCGCGCCTTGTCCTTGGGACCTCAAGAGGATCCTGGATCCTTGACTGAGCTTGCCGCCGAGTGCAGGCGCGTTATAGAAAGACAGAGGGCCCTGAGGACCGAGATGGAGGGACTGCTCGGCGAGAAGAAAAGGAAACAAGAAGAACTGAAGGAGGCCCAGGCAGATCTGAAGAGATTCGAGGGGGAGCTTTCAGCTTGGTATAAGAGGTGGGAGGAAGCCCTCAGCCCTCTTGGACTGGATCCAGGGACTCTTCCCGGGCAGGCGGCGGCGGTCATGGAGGATTTGGCCGTCTTTTTCGACAAACTCAAGGAGGCGGAATCCTTGGGTAAGAGGATTCAGGCAATCGACCGGGATGCGGAGGCTTACCGGGCCCGCGTGAGCACTCTACTCAGCGATACGGCCCCTGACCTCGCAGGATTTCCCACGGATATAGCGATTTCCGAGCTTCACGCAAGGCTCAATCGGGCCAGGGAGGCCGGATCGCAGCTGGAACGATTAAGGAAGCTCAGGGCGGAACAGGAGGATAAGCTGCACAAGGCTGACGAGAGGATCCGGGAGACCGGCTCTGTTCTCGCAGCCATGTGCGAGGAGGCCGGTTGCACCGAGTTCGGAGAGCTTGCCGAGGCCGAGAGGCGCTCTTCTCAGCGCCGGAGGGTGGAAGCGGACATCGAGTCCCTGGAGGAGCAGTTGCACAGGCTGAGCGCCGGGGCGCCTATCGAGGATTTCGCCTCAGAGGCCCTGGCGGTGGACCCGGATGAGATAGAGGGGGAGATTTCCCGTCTGGCCGAAGAAATTTCTGCCCTCCGTAAAGAACGAACCGAGCTCGACCGGGAGATAGGCCGGATGAGAACCGAGTTCGAGGGGATGGACGGGGGCTCCTCGGCCGCCCGGGCGGCCGAGGAGTCGCAGACCGTATTGGCCTCTTTGGAAAGAAACGTAGAGGCTTATGCCCGGGTCAGGCTGGCCTCGGCCGTTCTTGCCAGGGCCGTAGAACGATACCGTCAGAAGCACCAGGACCCTATAATGAAGCGTACCAATCAACTGTTCGCACGGCTTACCCTCGGGCGCTTCGAAGGTGTCAGGGCGGAGTATGAGGAGAAGGCCGCTCCTGTGCTGGTGGGGGTTCGGCCGGGCGGACGGGAGCTGGTGCCTGTCTCAGGAATGAGCGACGGCACTGCGGACCAGCTTTTCCTGGCCCTGAGGTTGGCCAGCCTGGAGGCCTATCTCGAGGGAAACGAGCCCATGCCTTTTGTGGTGGACGACATCCTTATCAGATTCGATGATCAAAGGGCGCGCGCCGCCCTGGAGATCCTCTCGGAGCTCTCCACCAAGACCCAGGTGGTTTTTTTCACCCACCACCGCCACCTGGTGGACCTGGCAGAGGAAGCAGCAAAGCCCGATCTTCTCTTCAGGCATACCTTGCAGCTTCGGGTGTGAGCTGTTTGAGTGCTGTTTCCAAATCCAAGTGAGGCTCCGGAGTCAGCTGTTGGTGAAGGAAAGGTGTTAGGAGAGGATGAATACATATTTGGACTGTATACCATGCTTTTTGAAACAGGCTCTATTTGCGGCAAGAGCAGCCACAAATGATGACAAAAGGATAAAAGAGGTGCTTGACAGGGTGGCCCGACTGACCCCTTCCATCCCTCTGGGCAACCCGCCTCCGGAGACGGCCAGGCTGGTTTACGGTGTGGTCAGGGAGGTGACAGGGGTGGAGGATCCCTTCAAGGCCCACAAGGAAAAAAGCATTCAGAAGGCGCTTTCCCTGTATGATGAATTGAAATCATTGGTGAAAAACTCCAAAGACCCCTTGCACACGGCGGTGCGTGTGGCTATCGCAGGGAACGTCATCGATCTGGGTGTGAACCAGGCATTTGATCTCGAAGCCGAAATGAAAGATCTGTTGCAGAGGAGGCTTTCGGCCCGGCATTATCGTTGCTTTACTCAAAACCTGGAGAAGGCACGGACCGTCCTATACTTGGGGGACAACGCAGGGGAGACCGTTTTTGACAGGATATTGATTGAAGCACTTGGCAGGGATACGGTCTATGCAGTGAGAGAGGTCCCTATCATCAACGATGCGACCTTTGAAGACGCTGAAAAAAGCGGGATCAGCGAGGTCGCTCGAATTGTTTCTTCAGGTTGCGATGCGCCGGGGACGATTTTAAAGAGATGCTCTCCTGAATTCTTGGAGATTTACAATAATTCTGACCTTATTATCAGCAAAGGGCAGGGAAACTTTGAGAGCCTTTCAGAAGAGAAAGGCCCCGTTTTCTTCCTTTTCAAGGTCAAGTGTCCGGTTATTGCCGGGCATATCGGGGTGGATATCGGTGAGATGATATTGAAAGACGCTCGCCTGCCGGGATATCGGTCTTTTGACGACCGGGGGGATGATGTGAGTTGAAGGTCGCTGTTCCATCGGATGGTCCGGATCTGGATGCACGGGTGGGCGATAGGCTGGG
>JBKHIW010000108.1:0-6597 GCA_046538465.1 Desulfobacteraceae bacterium
GAAGTCTCTTTATGAAAAGCTGGGGCGCTACTCAATCCCCGTGGATTAGGGGGAGGGAGGGCCCGGGCCCGGAAAGGCCCGGGTCAAGCAATGGTGGTGGAGGGCCTCTCTGAATCCGCCTTTTCCAAGCTGGATGTGAACCCTGAGAGCAGTCTCTCGTGGTCCTCCTGGGTGAAGGCTTGTTTCAGCTTTTCCTCGGCCAGGACCAACGCCTTTTCCACCAGTTCGTCATTCAGCGTCCTCTTTGCCATTTCCAGCTTGGTCTGTGACTCGGCCTGGGCGCTCTGGACCATCTGGTCGGCGGCGGTGCGTGCATCCTCGAGGATCCTTTTTTTCTCCCTCTGACCCATCTCCAGGATGCTATCCCGAACATGCTGGAGATCTTCATCTATACCCTCCAGCTTTTTCGACTCCTCTTCCATCCGCGCCTTGGACTCAGCCAGTTCGCTGTTTATCTCATCCAGGGTCCTCTTGACCCGGCCGGTCTCATTCTGGAGAAAGCTCAACAGCGCTGGTTTGCCGTACTTCCAGAAGAAAAAGGCCATGATGCCGAAGTTGACCCAGCGCATGACCGTATCCCAAATCTTCCGGGCATCGCTTATCTCCTGGGCAGCCCATGCCTCGCCTTGAAAAATGCACAAATACAAGAACAGCAAACCCAACCCGAAAACAGACACCTTCGATATCCATCTCGCTGAAGGCCTCAATTGCTCATTCTCCTTCCCGCGACTTTGTGGGCTATCTCCATGGCCAGGGCGGCCGCTTCTTGGTTAAGGGCCTCCATGGCCTTCTCCATCTGGACCTGAATCTCTCTGTTTATCTTCTCCCGGATCGCGGCCACCTCTTTGCGGCTCTCCTCGAAAATACCTTCGGCCTCCTCAGAGGCCTTGCGTTTGAGCTCGTATCGCTCATGGGACGCCTTTCTCCGAGCCTCGGCCTCGATGGAGGCCCTCTTGGCGGCCAACTCTTCGGCCTTTGACGCCATGGCCTCGGAATCTTTCCTGGCCTGGATGATATGCTGCTCCCTCTCCTGTATCTTTCGCATAATGGGCCGCAGCATCAAACGATTCAGGATAAACACCATCAAGAGAAACTGGATCACTTGAACTACTAATGTAGCATTGATGCTAATCATGATTCAGCACCGATAAAAGTATAATTAGACCACAAAAAGAAGCAACAAGGCGACCACCAAAGAATAAATACCAGTAGACTCGGAGACCGCTTGGCCTACGAGCATGGTCCTGGTCAACAACCCGGCCTCCTCAGGTTTTCTGCCTATGGCCTCACAGGCCTTTCCTCCCACGAAACCCTCGCCAACGCCGGGGCCTATGGCGCCCAGGCCCATGGCGAGACCAGCTCCCAAAAAAGCCGCTGCCTGAATAATATCCGCACCAGAAATCTCCATTTTCATTCCTCCTCAATCCAACTTAAAAATTAAAATCCTGGACGATAAAAGCCCTTAAATCACGAAGACCAGTACCAGGCTCACCACCATGGCATAAATCGCCGTTGACTGGGAGACCGCTTGGCCTACGAGCATGGTCCTGGTCAGTATCCCCGATGCATCAGAATTCCGAGCAATCCACTTGACCGCCTTCTCCGCGGTATACCCGTTTCCAACTCCCGGCCCGATTCCTCCGAATCCCATACAGAGCCCCGCACCCATGGGAGCCATAGCCGCGGCAAGGGCGGAAGACTCGGGGAATGCCTTGAACATCAGGATAAAGCTGACTAACAAACCGAAAATTGCAGGCGTTTGAGAGACCGCCTGGCCCACCAGCATGGTCGTTGTCACCGGCCCCATGGTCTCAGGCGTCCTGGCTATTCCCTCGCAGCTCGCCCCCGCGGTCAACCCCCCGCCGAAGCCCGATCCGATCGCCGCCAGCCCGGTGCTCAGCCCCGCGCCGATAAGTGCAGCCCAAGTGGGCTCCAAAGGAAGATGGTCGAATTTCATGAACATGAGCATCAAGGCGACCACCATGGAAAAAATCGCCGGGGTCTGACAAACCGCTGATCCGATCAGCATATTGGTGGTCAGCTTCCCGCTTACGGCAGGCTGTCTGGCCATGCCCAGGCATGCCTGTCCTGCCGGGAAACCGGATCCTGCACCTGAGCCCACGGCACCGAACCCCATACACAGCCCCGCCCCTATCAACGAAGCTGCTGCCAAAAGGCTCTCTCCGGGAAAGCTCATAAAAATGAGAAGGATCGCGATCACCAGGGCGAAAATGGCCGCTGACTCGGCCACCGCCTGCCCCACCAGCATGGTCTTCATGATATCGCCGGATTTTTCCTCTTTGAGCGAAATCGCTCTATTGGCAAACCCGGCTGTATACCCTTCACCTAATGCTGCGCCGATCGCCCCTAATCCAATGCATAAACCTGCACCGACATATGACGCTAACTCAATGCTTTGAGTAACATCCAGACTCATGGTTATTTTACCTGTACAGAAATATAGACCAAAGTGAGCATAGTGAAAACAAAAGCCTGTATTGTTCCAATAAAGAGACTAAAAAAAGCTATTAAAAATGGTGGGAGAATCAAGCTGTAGACTAGATGGGAAACCACCAGCACTATGATGGCCCCTCCCATGATGTTCCCATAAAGCCGGAATGATATGGAAACGACCTTGGCGATTTCACCGATCATGTTCAAGGGAGCCATCAGAAAAATAGGTTCGAAATAATCCTTTGCGTATCTTTTGAACCCTTTGGCACGAATTCCAGCGTAATGGGCGATAAAAAAACCCATTATACCCAGGCCTAGGGGAGTATTCAAATCCTTGGTGGGCTCGGCCAGGTGAGGGAACACCCCCAGCCAGTTGCCAATCAGGAGAAAAAGAAACATAGTGCAGATAAGTGGAAAATACTTGCGGGCCAAGTCATCGTCCAATGCATCCTTGGTGAGGTCCCAAAAAGCCTTGACAATTATTTCCGCTAAGATCTGAAAAGGGTTGGGGAGTATGGAGAGGCTCCTCCTGGAGAACAAGCCGAACACAACCAGGGCCCCCATCACTATCCATGTCATGATAATCGTCTCTGTGTTTATGACCAGGTTCAATCCGAGCAACTTAATCGTAATCTGAGGCAGGTGAGTGAGTTCTTCCATGGCGTCAAAACCTGTTCTACGTGTTCTTGGGGAAAGTGGTACGCCCCCCGGCTAAATGATCAAACAGCAGGGCCAACTGGACCATGAAGAGCCCAGGGACCACGCCGAAAATATGGATGGATTCCGATCGAATAGAGATGACTAGCGGTACGGCGAGAAGCGCGAAGCGGAAAAGGATCGAGCCGAGGGCCGCAGCGCTTGCCTTGCTCCTCGAGCTGCTTCCTACACTCAACGGGAGAAGCTGAGCCATGAGGACGAAATTCACCACGCTGAAAAGGGTACCCAGGACCAGGCCCTTCCCCACCGCCTTCTCACCGAGTATCAGCAGGATAACCGCTCCGGCGAGCGCGGCCAGCATAGCGTGTGAGCAGATCTTTTTTTGAAATTCTCTAACCGCTTCCATTCCTGTTTTCCGCTTGCTTGTTCTCTTCCTCTTGCGGACTGAGCACCTTCATGATCTGCCGGTAGACGGTGACCCCGCCGCCGATGATGCCCAATATGATAAAGATCGCAATAAAAAGGCCTCCGGTTCCCAACCACTTGTCCAACACGTAACCGATTGCAAAGCAAAAGAGTATTGAGCCGGCCATGGTGAGGCCGACCTGGCTGACCACTGCAAGATCGTCATACCAGTGGCCGTGCTTCTTGAAATCGAAGATGGACCGCCTCCCACGTTGATCAAGCTTGGCCGGACCTTTCCACGGGTTCAGCCTTTATGAAGGCTAGAACCTATAGCGCAAAACATACCCGGTGTAAAGGGAAAATATTCGTGTGGGGTAAAGCCCCTGAAAGTCCGCCCCAAGTCGCTTTACACCAAGACGAACGGCACTCCAAAAGGGCCTGATCAATCACTGTTGCTTGACCTTCATGACCACCTTTATC
The DNA here is from genome assembly GCA_046538465.1 of Desulfobacteraceae bacterium. GTDB lineage: Bacteria > Desulfobacterota > DSM-4660 > Desulfatiglandales > HGW-15 > CAZYJR01. The sequence goes on from JBKHIW010000108.1 coordinate 3,997, forward strand.
TGCGATATGCTTGTATTTGGATACTGACCTTTAGAGTCTTTTTCCAGATACTTGACCATATCCCAGATCGTGCAAAGCGCCGCGCTTACCCCTACCAGCGCCTCCATTTCCACCCCGGTTCGCGCCCTGGCCTTCACCCGGCAGCGGACCTCCACCGCGTCCTCCGTCACTGAAAAGCTCAAACCCACAGTATCCAGGGAGATCTGATGGCAGTGGGGTATCCAAACAGAGGTCTGCTTGGCCGCGTTCAACCCGGCGATCTCCGCTACCATAAGCGGGTCACCCTTTTTTACCTTGCCTTGCTTGATAGCCTGTATGCTCTCGGTGGAGAGAACCGCTCGACCGACCGCCTCGGCCTCCCGCAGGACTACTGGTTTATCACCCACATCTATCATGCCCATGATGCTACCCTTGCTGAGACGGTACAGGGATCTCCCGCTTCTTGACCGCCTCGGACTTGATACGCTCGACCGTCTGAGTCAGCGCAGGAAACACCACACTTCTGGTCTCCCCTGCGATTGCTACACAAAGTATAGGATCTCCTATTTCCAAGCGCCCTTCGAAAAATTCCACTAACGCATCAATTATACCGTCTAATTTTCTGGTTTCATTGACTATACTTTCCACAAGGGCTTGATCGTATGAAACCTCCAAAGCCATGACCGCCCTTCCCCGCAAATCAACCGCCCTGACTACGCCCAGGTGGCTCGCCACCATTCCGATCCTGCCCGCCTCAGGGCCGGCCGTCAACCTCCCCACCATTTCGTCCAAGCTCACTTTCATTTCCCCTCTATCCTCCATCTCTCTTTTACTTGTCATCAAGGTTGAACAGCTGCCGGGCCATGTCCAAGTAAGTGTCCCTGGTCGGTCGGTCCGCCTTGCGCTTGAGCAACAGTATGGGATCGTGGATTATCTTTTCCGCAATTGAGCGGGTGAGGGTCTCCACGACCTCCATCTGCCCCGGGCTGAGCACGCCCAAAGCAGACAGACTGCGTTTGATTTCCGCCTGTCGGATGGCCTCTGCCTTTTCCTTCAGTGACACAATGGTGGGCACCACCCCCAGGGTCTTGAGCCATTTCTCAAAGCGAAGCACCTCCTCCTCCACTATTCGCTCCGCCTTGACCGCTTCATCCTTCCTCTGTGCCCTGTTGACTTCGGTGACCCCCTTGAGCTCGTCTATATCATACACGTATACGTTGCCCAAATCGTTTACTCTGGGATCCACATCCCTGGGAACGGCTATGTCAATGAAAAAAAGGAGGCGGTTTCGCCTCTTGCGCATCAACCCCCTGAGATGATCATGGTGTATTACGTGGCCCGGGGCGGCCGTCGAGGTTATCACAATATCAACATTCAGCAATTCGGATTCGATCTCCTCGAAATACACCGGTTTTCCCCGAAATGATTCGGCGACTTCCACCGCCCTTTCAAATGTCCTGTTCGCCACGCTGATGTAGTCCACGCCCTGGCTGACCAGGTGTTTGGCCGCGAGCTCCGCCATTTCCCCTGCTCCTATGAGCAGCGCCTTACGTCCTCGGAGCGGGTGAAAGATCTTTTTAGCGAGCTCCACGGCGGCGTAGCTGATGGATACGGCCGCATCGGAAATGCCGGTCTCGGTTCGAACCCGCTTTGCCACGTGAAAGGCGCGGTGCATCAGACGATTCAGAATCACCCCTGATGTCTTCTCTCGCGTGGCCTGATAATAGGCATCTTTGATCTGGCCCAAGATCTGCGGTTCGCCCACCACCATGGAGTCCAAGCTCGACGCCACCTTGAAGACATGGCGTACGCTGTCCATACCTTTTAGTAGATAAAGGCTCCCTTCCATCTCCCAGGCGGAGACCCCCCCCATCCCCGCCATCATTGCAAGCACCGCCTCTCGTGCGTCTTTCGGTGTCTCTGTGGTGTATAGGGCTTCTACTCGATTGCATGTGGACAGGAACAGGCCCTCTCGAACCGCAGGATGCTCCCTCATAGCGGCCAGCACATTTGCGATGTTTCCTTGATTCCCGGCAAGCCGCTCCCGGAGTTCAACCGGAGCCGTCCTATGATTCATGCCCATGGTAATAATGTGGGTCATTTAAGCGCCCGTCCCTCCAGGCTCTCAAAGCTGTGGTAGTCGCTGTACAAGAGGCTCACCCCGATGAAGGTAAACAGCAGCAGAGCGAAGCATACTATAGACATCACGGCAGCCCTCCGGCCCCTCCATCCCACGGTCAACCGTTCATGGAGGAGAACCGCGTAGAAGAGCCACGTAATCAAGGACCAGACCTCCTTTGGATCCCAACGCCAGTAGCTTCCAAGTGCCTGTTGAGCATAGACCGCTCCGGTCACCATTCCCACGGTCAGGAAGGGGAACCCCCACACCAGAGCATAGTGATTGATGGAGTCCAGGGTCTCCAAAGAAGGAAGCCTTTTGTAAACCCCCCCTAAGCGCTTTTGTTTTATCTGCCTCTCCTGGAGCAGATACATCAAACCAGAGGCAAAGGCCACGGCGAACATGCCGTCTCCGGCAAAGACGGTCAACACATGCACCGGCAGCCAGAGGCTTTTGAGGACCGGGTTCACAGCCACCACCTCGGCAGCGGGAATCGAGGTTGA